>JANMTN010000134.1:0-2389 GCA_031390685.1 Desulfobulbaceae bacterium | reverse complement strand
TCAACACCGCGCGCATCGACCATCTGTTCACCGACCGGCACGAGCCCGGCAGCGACCGGCTGGTCCTCCATCACGGCGATATGACCGACTCCTCCAGCCTGGTGCGGATCATCCAGGAGGTGCAGCCCGACGAAATCTATAATCTCGCCGCACAAAGCCATGTCGCGGTCAGCTTCGAGGAACCTGAATATACGGCGAATTCTGATGCCCTCGGCGCCTTACGTATTCTGGAGGCTATCCGTATCCTTGGACTTACGGAAAAAACCAGATTTTATCAGGCCTCCACCTCAGAGCTCTACGGTCTTGTTCAGGAAACGCCGCAGACAGAGACCACGCCTTTTTATCCCCGCTCGCCGTATGCCTGCGCCAAGCTGTATGCATACTGGATTACGGTTAATTATCGTGAGGCGTACGGTATGTATGCCTGTAATGGAATCCTTTTTAACCATGAATCGCCGGTTCGAGGTGAAACCTTTGTGACCCGTAAGATAACCAGGGCCTTGGCGCGGATCAAACTTGGTCTACAGGATTGCTTCTTTTTGGGGAATATGAATGCCAAACGTGATTGGGGGCATGCCCGTGATTATGTAGAGATGCAGTGGCTCATGTTGCAGCAGGAGAAACCGGAAGATTTTGTCATTGCCAGTGGGGAACAGCACAGTGTCCGTGATTTTGTGAATGCTGCTGCCACTGAGATTGGTATCAAGATTCGCTGGGAAGGAAGTGGGCTGGATGAGAAGGGGTATGATGCGGCAGGAAAGTGTATTGTTGCCGTTGATCCTCGCTATTTCCGTCCAACAGAAGTCGAGACCCTGCTTGGCGATGCAAGTAAGGCCAAAGAGAAACTTGGCTGGACTCCAAAAATCAGTTTTGAACAACTGGTAGCGGAGATGGTCCGGGAGGACCTGAAGGCAACGGAACGGGATGCACTAGTGAAACGCCATGGATTTACTGTATTAAACCGCCACGAGTAAGAAAGAGGATTTCAAAAAAATGATATCGAAGTCCTCAGTCCTTTCCCCGCAGTCTTCCATCTTTGTAGCCGGACATCGTGGGCTTGTTGGATCTGCCCTTGTCCGGTGCCTGGAAGCAAAAGGGTTTACGAATATTATCAAGCGAACCCATGCGGAGCTTGATCTGATGGATCAGGCAGCGGTTTGTGCTTTTTTTGAACAGGTGAAGCCGGAGTATGTTTTTCTGGCCGCCGCTAAAGTGGGCGGGATTCAGGCGAATAGTACGTATCCTGCTGAATTTATTCATCAGAATATTATTGTTCAGGACAATGTTATTCATCAGGCGTGGCAGACAGGTGTGAAAAGGCTGATCTTCCTGGGCTCTTCCTGTATCTATCCGCGGGATTGTCCGCAGCCCATGAAGGAAGAATATCTTCTGACCGGTCCTCTGGAATCGACCAATCGGCCTTATGCGGTTGCCAAGATTGCGGGTATTGAAACGTGCTGGGCCTATAATCGCCAGTATAATACAAGATATCTCTCGGTGATGCCGACAAACCTGTACGGCCCGGGAGATAATTATGATCTGCAGAATTCCCATGTGCTTCCGGCATTGATTCGTAAAATGCATGAGGCCATGATCGGCAATAAAAAGACCATGGTTGCCTGGGGGACAGGGGCGCCGCGCCGTGAATTCCTGTATAGCGATGATATGGCAGATGCCTGTGTTTATCTGATGTCGTTGGATGAGAGTAGTTTTAGTCGGTTTTTTAAGGAGGATGTGCCGCCATTAATAAATATTGGTTGTGGCAAAGATCTGACCATTCGTGGGCTGGTTGCGTTGGTGAGAGATGTGGTTGGTTTTAAGGGTGTGATTGAGTGGGACAGCAGTAAACCTGATGGTACGCCACGAAAATTACTGGATGTCAGCCGACTTTTCGCTCAGGGCTGGCAGCCGCAAACGGAACTGGCTGAAGGGGTTAAAAAGGCATATGATGACTTTCTCAAATTTCCTGTGTGAAGCATTGTCTGTTTGTGGAAAATCACTGGAAAGAATATGCCTGAGATCCGGCTGTCAGTTATAATACCTGTATTTAATGGAAAAAAATATATTCAGGATACCCTTGATTCATTAGCGGTTCTTGACTCCTTGCTTTCCTGCGAGTTTATTTTTCAAAACTGTCACAGCACCGATGGAACCACCGATATCCTTGCTTCCTTCTGTCTGAACCGTAAAAACAGATTTCATTATAGTGAGCAGGATCAAGGGCAGAGTGATGCCATCAACAGGGGCATGGAACGGGCCGGTGGCCGCTGGGTGACCTGGCTTTGTGCCGATGACATTATCTTGCCGGCACTCGTCTCAGCTTTGAATGAGGCTGACCAGACTGGGGCGGATGTGGTGTATGGCGATGTGATTTTTGTCCATAATGGGG
>JANMTN010000061.1:0-1529 GCA_031390685.1 Desulfobulbaceae bacterium | reverse complement strand
CTATAATCAATGGTCATGATACGCTCCTTGCCGCTTGTTAAATTATCCAATAAAACTTATTGGTTAGAAAAATTACGAATCCAATTATACTTAAAATCATCCCAAGATGATGGCTAAGGCAAAAGTCTCAAAGACGAGACGCACAGGTAAGCGAGCATGCGAGACTCCGAATTCTGAGGAATACGGCGTACTTCTGGGTACGTCGCGGTGACGAAGAATGCGGCGCAACGAAGTATTTGGGACTTTTGCCGCCGCCATCAAGTTACATATAGCTATACCCCACCGACGAATCGCTCTGCTTGCGGGCCAGGACTGCATTGACCACCTGATCAAACAGGAATTGGGTTCCACGGTAGCCGAGATGCAGAATCCGCTGGCCTCCCATCCGGTCATGGATGGGAAACCCCACCCGGATCAGGGGGATTTCCAGCTTTCTGGCAAGGGGATAGCCCTTGGAATGGCCGATAAGCAGATCCGGGGCCAGGCTCTCAGCCATTTCACTGATATCGAAAAAGTCCATACCCTCAAAGACCTGTGGCTGCTCAATCAGGATATCTCCGGTTACATCCCGGATGGCAGCGGCCAGCTTGCCGCTCTTGCCGCCAGAGGCGCAGAGCACGGGCACAACCCCGATCTCGGCCAGAAAGGCGGTAAGGGCCACCACCAGATCCTCTTCACCGTAGATGATGGCCTTTTTCCCGAAGATATACTTGTGGCAGTCGATGTAACTGTCCACCAGCCGACCCCGCTCCCGGACATGCTTCTCGGGAATGGGCCGGCCACTGAGCGTGCTCAGAGCCGCAAAAAAGATATCACTTTCCTCAATCCCAATGGGGGTGCCCAGGACAAGACGCTCCACTCCATGTTTCCGGGCCAGGACGGCGCCTCCACTCTTTTCCCCGATGGTCCGGCCAAATTCGATGGTAGCACTGGCCCGACCCATAGTGGCAATGGCGGCCAACGGGGTGCCGCCTGGCTGAATCTTGTCATACTTGCTGGTGGCCGGGCCATCCATGGTGTCGGAGAGATCGGGCAGGATCGTGGCATCCAGCCCAAAATCATCTATTATCTCAGATATATAACGTTTATCGGCAGGCGAGATAAACCCCGGCAGCAGGTTGATCTTCCCCTGAACCGCCTCACCGCCTGCAGCCAGTTGATCTACCACCGCTGTCACCGCGGCATGGAATCCTTCCATATGAGTGCCGTTATAACTGGGAGTGGACACCCGTACCATGATCGGCATAGTGCCAACGGTTTCCCGATGAAACTCATGGAGGTACCTGCCCACATCGTCACCAATGGTCTCAGTCAGACAGGTGGTGGCAATGCCGATAAGCTTGGGCTGATATTTCCGGGTCACATTGACCAGACCCAGCTTCAGGTTAGGGCCGCCGCCATAGATGGCATTCTTCTCCGAAAGTGAAGAGGAGGCGATATCAATGGGTTCATTATAATGGCTGATGATATAGCGCCGCATATAGGTAGCGCAGCCCTGCGACCCGTGCAGATAAGGGACAGCACCCTCG
>JANMTN010000109.1:0-4901 GCA_031390685.1 Desulfobulbaceae bacterium | reverse complement strand
TTTTCTTTTTACAGTTAAAAGAAATAAATATGGCAGTTTGCATGCGTCAACACACACAGACTGCCATCACCAATCCTTCTTTTTATACTGTAGATGAAGGAAAAAATCAAATTTTTAGATTCCCGTCAATCATGCTATGACCATGTGTCCCGAGAACCACTAGATCATTCACCCTCTGTGGCCGTTTTCACAATCTGCTCCCCAGGATGTCCGGTCTTCACTACCACCCTGGGCTGCACTGAACAGTTCTCCAATTCGCTCCCCGCTTCCCGGCAGACGGCATGGATACGCGCAATCACAGCCTTTCTGCTTTCCTCAAGCCCAAACTGTTGAGCTTCTCCTGGCTGAAATGGCCGGCCGGATCATAGCCCATCCCGGCGGACATCTCCTCCACCAGATCAGGAATCACATTGACAACAGTCAGCTCAGCCCCATACTCATGGGCCAGACTGAGTGCATAACGCGCCGCCTTTCAGGCGGTTTCGGAAAAATCTGTTGCGTATAAAATTTTTTTAAACAGAGATTGTTTCATCTCGGGTCCATTTCCGCAATATCGGCGGCACGGTAGCTCATATTAGCTCATATGGCGAATCTGCGTTTTCCAACTTTGGAGAAGACCATAACAAACTTAGGCATCAGGATCGCCCGCTCAGGGTTGGCAGCAAGGCTTTTATCCGCCTTGGTGGGCTTTTCCGACACAAGGAACACCCTTCTGCCAGGTTCTTTCGTCACAAAAACATTAATGAACATATGCACGAACTAATAGCCCCCGCCCTTCTGTCAATCAAATTACGCTTCACTCTCTTCTCAGGAAACAAACCGTGACATATAGGGCAATTTCAGGTAAGTTTTTTATGTAAAAATAGCATTTATCTTTTCTATCTTAAAAAAAATCAACCTTGCGATGTGTCATTATGACGCCCTCTTATTTTTCATAATTCCCATGCAACGTAAACTCTCCCTCTTTCTTCTTCCTTTGTCACTGTTCATTTTGCTCCATACTGCTCAGGCCCAGGACGACAACCAGAATAAAGATGCCCATTTCTCCGACTTGATCATTACCACCTCAAAGACTCATCTGTTGCTTTTTGGTCTTGTCAACAACGGCATCAATGAAGAGATGCTGCAGGGATTGCACAACGGCATCCCCATCCAGTTCACCTTTCTGCTCGAACTCAACAAGACAGAAAGAAACTGGCCCGACCTGCAACTTGTCTCCCTCCAATTTCAACATAGACTCACCTACGATACCCTGCAGGAAAATTACCGGCTTGAGACCAATGATAAACACCAGAAAACCGAAACATTCTCGCAAGTCAACGATGCATTGAAGGTGATGAATGAGATAAACGGATTACAGGTTCTTGAACTGTCCCAACTCATCCCTGACAGCTCATATCAACTCCGGGTCAAGGCGGAGCTCTACAAAAAGACCTTGCCCCTGAAGCTCCAATATATTGTCCCCTTTGCCTCCTGGTGGAATGTGGAAACCGATTGGTACACCATTGAATTCACCTATTAGACCCCTTCTTAACAAACAGCCACCCCGCATGAACAAAGTAGCATCAAACAGCCCGCAACCTGATCCTGCTTCGGAACGACCTGCGTTAACCCCGTCACAACGTCAACAGAAAAAAAGACTCATCCGCCTGGTCATTCTGACCTGCCTCGGTCTTCTTGTGCTCTTGAGCTGGCTGGAGAAAGGTCTTGTCCTCAGAGATAGCACGCTGCCTGTCAGCAGCAATATTCTGCTCTTTGGCATCATCAATCTCAATGTGCTGCTGGCCCTGCTCATGTTCTTTCTGGTCTTGCGCAATCTGGCAGAACTCCTTTTTGAAAGCCGTCAGAAATTCTTAGGCGCCAAGCTGAAAACAAAATTGGTGGCATCTTTTATCTGTCTCTCGCTCGTCCCCTCAATCCTGCTCTTTTTTGTGGCCTTGCAATTTATCTCCACCAGCATGGACTACTGGTTTAACACCAATATTGAACGATCCCTGCAGGAATCATTGGAGCTTGCCCAATCAGTATTTCAGGAGCGAAAAGAGCAGGTAAAAAAAGAAAGCCACGTGATTGAAGGACTTCTTGCCAGACAGGAGATAACCCCATCCGACCCGGAAATCATTCAGAAAATACTGGATGGCATCATCAGCTCACATCTCACCGATGGCCCCGACAGTCTCACCCTGATTCCTGATGATCAGTCACTCGAGATCACCGCCTCGGTGCCGGCGCTGACCGATCTGACGCTGCCCAAGATCCCGCTCTCCACTCTGCACGAGGCGCGAAATAAAAAAGAGCAAATTACCCTCGTGCAGGAATCCGCCCAAGGCGATCTGATCCGTTGCGTTGCCCAGATCGTCCTGCCATCTCTTCCCCCCAAAAATGCAATTCTGATCACCACCAGATTGATAAAGAAAGAACAAAAAGAGCGAATGACCGTCATCACGCAGGGCATTGAGGACTACCGGCAACTCAAGCACATGAAGAAACCTTTCAAGTTCTGGCTGCTGGCAATCTTGTTCATTGTGACCCTGCTCATCGTCTTTGCCGCGATCTGGTTCGGGTTTTATATCGCCAAAGGAATTACCGATCCCCTTGACAAATTGGCTATTGCCACAAGAAGAGTTGCCGGAGGCGATTTGAGTTTTGTCCTGGAAAAAAAAGCTGATGACGAAATGGGCCTGCTGGTAGATTCATTCAATACCATGACCACCAACCTGAATTCCAGCAACACCAGGCTGGAAGAGGTACATAAAGCCCTCCAGAAAAGTTCCCAGGAATCAGAACAACGCCGGCGTTACACCGAAATCATCCTCCAAAATGTCGCAGCCGGTGTAGTCTCACTCGACAACTCCGGCCGGATCACCACTATCAACCGCTTTGCCGAAAAACTTCTCCACATCAACAAGGAGCATTTTCTTAATCGACACTACCAGGAGGCCCTGCTCAAGGGACATGCCGAGATTATCAGCGGCTTTCTCAAGGAATTACAGATCACCGGCAAGACATCCATTGAGCAGCACCTGAAGCTCAGCATCCTCAAGGAGAAATTTTCGTTATTGGTCAATTTTACCCGGCTGGAAGATGAGAACGGCAACTCACTGGGCTTTGTGCTGGTCTTTGACAACCTGACCAAGCTGGAGAAGATGCAACGCATGGCCGCCTGGCGCGAGGTTGCCAGGCGCATCGCCCACGAGATCAAAAATCCGCTCACTCCCATTCAGCTCTCGGCTCAACGCCTGCGCAGGCGGTACCCTGAGATCCTGAAAGAAGAAAACAGTATCTTTGATCAATGCACCTACACCATTATCAAACAGGTGGATGAGCTGAAACGGCTGGTCAGTGAGTTTTCCCAATTTGCGAGGATGCCCAAGATCCAGCAGGGAGCCGCCAGCCTGTGCCAGGTCACCAGAGAGACCCTTTTTCTCTATCAGGAGGCCCATAAAGAGATCATTTTCACCTGCAGCGAGACAGAATCGATCCCCATCTTCAGCTTTGACGCCGAACAGATCAAACGCTGCCTGATTAACCTTCTGGACAATGCTGTTGCAGTTTTATCTAATGACAGTACAATAGGTGGCACAGTAGACATTGTTCTTTCTCTGGACGAAGAGAAGGAAAACGTTTTCATAAAGATATCCGACAGCGGACCAGGCATACCCGAGGAAGACATCCCGAAACTCTTTGAGCCCTATTTCTCCACCAAGAAAACCGGTACAGGACTGGGTCTGGCCATCGTCTCCACCATTGTGGCGGACCACAATGGCTACATCCGGGTCCAGAACAATATCCCTCATGGCTCAATCTTTATTATTGAACTGCCCCTTTTACAGAAAGAAACCAGTTAAATGGCCAGGAAAAAAGTCCCAAATACTGCGTTGCGCTACATCTTTCGTCACTGCGGCGTACCCAAAAGTACGCCTCAGTCCTCAGTCTTTGCGCGCCTTGTCTTTGAGCCTTTTTGCTTGGCCATCCCTGTAATGACTTTTTACGAGATCATCAGTTAAGGCTTCTAAGACAGAAGACACATCTGTTTTTTATAGAAAGAGAGAACGGGACGAGATGGCTAAACGAATTCTGATCATAGACGATGAAGTCAGTATCCAGGAATCTCTTTCCGGCATCCTCCAGGACGAAGGGTTCACTCCCCTCTGCGCCTCAACGGCCGAGACAGGCATTGAGCTGCTTGAAGAAGAACAGGTTGATCTTGTCCTCCTTGATATCTGGATGGGACAACACATGGACGGAATGACCGCCCTTGAAAAAATCAAGGAACGTTTTTCACTGCCGGTGATCATGATCTCCGGACACGGCACCATTGAAACAGCCGTCCAGGCAACCCGGAAAGGGGCCTTCGACTTCATCGAAAAACCGCTTTCCTACGACAAGATCATTCTCGCCATCAACAATGGCCTGCGCTATGCCCAGCTTGAACAGGAGAACCTCCTGCTCAGGGAAAACAGTGGCAGACCGACCACACTTACCGGCAACTCCCCGGTGATCAAAGAGGTGCGGGCCCAGATCGAACGGGTTGCCCCGTCAGATGCCTGGGTGCTGATCCGCGGCGCCCATGGCACAGGCAAGGAAATCGTGGCCCAGTCTATCCACCGACTTTCCCAATCACACAACAAGGCGATGGTCGAGGTCAACTGTGCGGCAATCCCGGAGGAGCTGATCGAATCAGAGCTTTTTGGCCATGAGAAAGGTTCCTTTACCGGGGCCCATATCGGCAAACGGGGAAAATTTGACCAGGCCGACGGTGGTATCCTCTTTCTCGACGAGATCGGCGACATGAGCCTCAAGACCCAGGCCAAGATCCTGCGCATCCTGCAGGAACAGAAGTTCGAGCGGGTTGGCGGTCACAAGACTATCAGCGTCAATGTGCGGGTGCTGGCGGCAAC
>JANMTN010000105.1:0-4168 GCA_031390685.1 Desulfobulbaceae bacterium | reverse complement strand
TCTTCGTCACCGCGGCGTACCCAAAAGTACGCCGTATTCCTCAGAATTCGGAGTCTCGCATGCTCGCTTTCCTGCGCGTCTCGTCTTTGGGACTTTTGCCTTAGCCATCAACTTGGCATGATTTTAAGTATAATTGAATTCGTAATTTTTCTAACCAATAAGTTTTATTGCATAATTTAACAAGAGGCAAGGAGCGTATCATGACCATTGATTATAGTCGGCATCCCTGTTTTAATCCCAAGGTCCAGGGTCAGTTTGGCCGGGTGCATCTGCCTGTGGCCCCGAAATGCAACATCAAATGCAACTACTGCAACCGCAAGTACGATTGTGTCAATGAGTCGCGGCCGGGGGTGACCTCCACCATCCTCTCACCGGAACAGGCCCTGGTTTATATGGGCAAGGTGCTGGAGGCGGAGCCGCGCATCAGTGTGGCCGGCATTGCCGGCCCTGGTGATCCGTTTGCCAACCCGGATGAAACCCTTGGCACCATGCACCTTCTGCGCCAGAACTATCCGGAGCTGATCCTCTGTCTGTCCACCAATGGTCTGGGCCTGTACCCGTATATCGATGAGGTGGCGGATATCGGGGTCTCCCATGTGACGGTGACGGTCAATGGCATTGATCCCCAGATTACCAGAAATATCTATGGCTGGGTGCGGGATGGCAATATCACCTATCAGGGTCTTCAGGCGGCGGAACTGCTTCTGGCGCGGCAGTTGAAGGCCATTGCAAGGCTCAAGCAACGAGGGGTAATCGTCAAGATCAACTTTATTGTGGTGCCCGGGGTCAATGATCATCATGTCGAAGAGACGGCCAAATTCATGGCCGGGATGGGGGTGGATCTCTTTAACTGCATGGCCCTGTTGCCCAACGAAGGCACGCTGTTTGCCGATGTTGTCGAACCTGATAAGGAAACCATGGCCAGGTTACGCGGTGCCGGCGAAAAGTATCTGCCGCAGATGCGCCACTGTAAGCGCTGCCGGGCCGATGCGGTGGGACTGCTCGGCGCTGACTGCTCGGGAGAGATGGCCGGATGCCTGAACGCCTGTGCTTCAATGCCTGCCAATCCGGGAAATAATCGTCCGTATGTGGCGGTGGCCAGCATGGAGGGGATGCTTGTCAATCAGCATCTGGGTGAGACCACCCGCTTTATGATCTGGGAGCAGGTCGAGGATACATTCCGGCTTGTTGAAGAACGGCCGGCGCCCATTCCCGGCAGCGGCATTGGCCGCTGGCAGGCCATGACCCGTATTCTTTATGACTGTCGGGCGGTGCTGGCCAGCGATATGGGCGAGACTCCCCGCGAGATCCTGCAAAGGCATGGCATAGAACCGATTACCATGTCAGGATTTATTGAAATGGGTCTCAAGGCGATTTACAGCGGCGAGGGGTTATCCAAACTGAAACGGCGGGAAAAAAAGAGCTGCAGCAGCGGCCACTGTCAGGGGACGGGAACCGGTTGCGGCTGATTCCAGTTTGCATTCAAGCCGATACCTTCGTCGGCTGCGCTACGCGGTTCCTCACCGTACTACCTCGTACTGCTTCGTCGCCGCTCGCTTGCCTTCTCGGTCTCAACTTGAATGCTTGCTGGAATGAGAAGCAATCCCATTGTTAATGGTTTCAAGGTGTTACTTACCGGCGAGATCATCAACAATGATTCATTCAAGCCCCTTTTTTCTTGTTGAGAAAAAGGGGCTTTTTTTATAGCGATGCCAGGCGCAGCAGTTCAGGATCGCTGAGGCCTTGTGCGGGCAGGTCGGGCAGGTTGCGGAGCTGTCGGGAAAGCGCCTCGGCCCGGCTGTCATCAAGGGGATGGCCTAAGCGCGCCAGGTGGTTACAGAGGGCGCGCTTGCCGCTCTTGTGGCCAAAATGCATGGTACGGCTGGCCCCAACCTTGTCGGGTGAATAGGGCTCATAGGTATCGGGATTAACGGTCAGACCGTGCAGGTGCAGGCCGGTTTCGCAGGTGAAGATGGCTTCGCCGATAACCGGATGGTTGCGGGCGATGGCGATACCGGCGGCCCTGCTGACGGTCTGACAGAGCGCAGGCAGGAGGCGGGTCTGATAGTGCCCCATCCCTTTCTGCAGGCAGAGAAAGGCGATAGCCTCTTCCAGACGGCAGTTGCCGGCCCGCTCGCCCAGGCCCAGGACAGTGACATCGATCCAGGATGCCCCGGCCTCCAGGGCGGCAATGGCGTTGGCGGTGGCCATGCCGAAATCATTGTGGGTGTGGACCCCGCAGGGAATCCCTGACTGCTGCAGGAGCATTTGCACCATTGCCGTCATGGTGGCAGGAGAGCCGATCCCCACGGTGTCGGCCAGCCGCAGACGCTGGACGCCACAATCCACGGCGGCACGGGCCAGTTGGCAAAGGAAGTCGGGATCGGCGCGGGTCGCGTCTTCAAGCCCCAGCGAGATGAAGGGAATACCCAAGGCTTTGGCCTGGCGCACCGATTGACACAGGGTGGCCAGGATCCAGGCCCGGTCTTTTTGCAGACGCTGGCTGATGTGCAGGTCGGAGGCCGGGATCGAAAGAGAGAGGACATCCGGCCGGCAGGTGGCGGCAAAGGCGATATCCTCCCGGCGGCAGCGGCACCAGAGCCCCAGGCGTTGTCGTCCTTTGGTTGTCTGCCGGGCAAAGGCAAACAACTCCTGGAGATAGCTGTTTGTGGCGGAAGCAACACCCAGTTCCATCTCTTCCACTCCCACCCGAGAGAGCTGGCGGATGATCGCGTAGCGCTGCTCCTGGTTGAAGCGCACCCCCGGTGTCTGTTCGCCTTCCCGCAGGGTGGAGTCAATGATGCCGTGAAAGTTGGGAGTCATGGCGGCCCTTGTCAGCTTTCTTCGATCTGTTTGCGGAATGACTTGATCTGGGCGGTGCGGATCTCATCCATCTTCAGGCGATAGATATCGATGGGGAAGAGGAAGTCCGCCACCCCGGTGTCGAAGATCCGTTTGACCTCATACTCGTCATGGGCCACATCCCGCTGGTAGATATAGTTGAGATAGGAGCGGTTGGTGTGGATGATGAACTCCACCCGTATCCCCCCCAGTCTGGCAAAAAATTTCAGCATCGGGGTGCTGCCGGAGCTGCCCATTGACGTGCTCGCATACTGGCCGCCGGTCAGGGTGTCGGAGATGTCCTCAAGGGTCATGAGCGAGCCTGCCTCTACGGCGCTGCGGGTCAGGTGGCGGATGAAACATTTGACGTCACCTACCGAGTTGAGCACCGCCATCAGGCCCAGTTCATCATCAACGGCCACGGCTGGATTCTTTTCATTTTTACGCAACAGTTTCAGAACTTTGGCCGCCGGGGGTTTTTTCCTGATGGTGACATAGATCGGAATCTCTCTGTCCTGGCTGCGAAAGCGGCGGCGTTTGATCAGGGTCAGTTTCTCGCCGGTTGTGGGGGTCAGTGCTCGGGCCTGTTCTTCAGAGAGAACGGACACCTCCCGGCAACTGAAATCGTTGGGATTGTGATGGCTGTGGAGATATTTGATCTCCAGATCGCCGATTTTGAGACTGGGGCTCCAGACATGGGCATTGAGAAAACGCAGGAAATCTGAGAACTTGGTCTCGATATCGGTCTCCCGTTCCCGTTGGTCAATGGAGCCGGCGAGATTCATGAGCGTCAGCTTGCGTTTGGCCTCAAAGCGGGCCTTGCGGTGAAAACGCTCGTCAAAGATGATGAGCAGCAGGTCCACCGGATCATTGGTGGTTTCGATCTCATTGGTGGTCTCGATATGAGAGCGATAGGGGGCCAGGACCTTGGCACGCAGGGAGTTGACCACATCATCGGCGGTACGGGCATAGTCGTGCAGATAACGGCCGATGTCATGGCTGGCACTGTCCAGACCGAACATGTTTCCCAAAAGGACCCGGGAGCGCTCTGCGGTCTTGGTCCGGAGTTTGCGGTCATGAAGCAGGACCAGTATTTCATCAAAGTTGCTGATTCCCAGAAAGTCAAAGATCTGACTCCGTACGGCGCGATATTTGGTCTTCAGCAGCTGGTTGCCTTCCAGCGTGCGCACCCAGTTCTTGGCCTCCCTGGAAAAGGGGTGGGCAAAGGGCGGCAGTTCACCAACGGCAAAGGGGCCATCCTGAAGCATGGCTGTAAAGATTGATTTCTTGTTCAGGAGATTCATGGTGTTGATTCTGTTTTTTCAAT
>JANMTN010000100.1:0-3704 GCA_031390685.1 Desulfobulbaceae bacterium | reverse complement strand
GCCTGGCGCTTGATGTCGGTAACGAAGCTTGGCCATGGGCCTTTTTCAAGCTCATCCAACAGGGGCGTCTCATGCTTTGCCATGAATTTTCCTCCTTTAAATTACTAGTTTAACTTCAACCCTTACCAGAATATACATACCAGCACTGCTTAATTCTGCTTTCTACAATACAAGCAAAAAAAGCACTGGCTATTACCTTTCGAATGCTTTATTTTTTTTAACACCTTCTACAAACGGCGTCGTGTAACAGTTCACCCAAAACCATACACTCTTGAATAATCATTCAGCGATCGACAATATCTCTGAACAATTTTTTTGTCAACAAAAAACGAATGAGAATTCACCCGGAAATGAATCTATATTCATTTTTACGTTTAACCATAATACCCGCCCGCCAACTAAACGCTTGTCAATGGAATTGACAAACTTCACTGAACACAAAAAAAGCCCGCAAACCTTGTAAGGATGCGGGCTTAGTGTACGTTAGTGTACGTTAGTGTACGTTGCTGGATGTTCAAATGGTGGAGGCGGGGGGAGTCGAACCCCCGTCCGAAAATACTCCCCTCCCGTATCTACATGCTTAGTTCCGGGCTTTAGTTTTCGCGCCAGAAGCTCCGCCGGAGCTTAGATATCCTGTTGCTAGCCTGCTAAGTTCTTATCTTCGGGCAAACAGGCGCTGCCAGAGGACCAGCCCACAGAGTCGGCGCTCCGATCCGGTCTTGCGGACAGAGACCGGGGGAACGGCAGAGCAGACTAAGCTGCTACTGCGTAGTTATAATCGTCGGCGATTATAATTAAATTTCCATCAGTTTTACGAGCAGACAGAAGCTCGGCATGCAACGTAGAGCTTACATATCCCCGTCGAATCCGTTTCGCCCCCATAATGGTTAAAGTTTATTGTTAATTTATGACCTTATCAATGATCATAAACGTTTTCTGTGTATCTGGCAGGCGCCACGCCAAGAAACAGCCGGAAAAGATTGCTGTTTCTTGATAGCGGCATAAGAATCCGTAGATGAAATGAGCAGAAAAGCACTGCTCATTTCCTAACGGTTTCTAAATCTCATTGCGGCGCATGACCCGTTGAATCTCGCGGTCACTCTGCTGTTCCTTAAGAGAGGCCCGCTTGTCATACTGTTTTTTACCACGGGCCAGACCAAGTTCCACCTTGGCCTTGCCTTTTTCATTAAAGTATATCTTCAGAGGGATCAAGGCAAGTCCTTTCTCCCGCAGCTTGCCGATCAGTTTGTTGATCTCGCGTTTATGCAGCAGCAGTTTCCGTGACCGCAAAGGTTCATTGGGGTTATGGGTGGCAAAGGTATAGAAGGAGATATGGACGTTCAGCAGCATCAGCTCACCACGGTCATCGATCTGGGCATAGCCATCACGCATATTGGCCTTGCCGGCCCGCAACGACTTCACCTCGGGCCCGCTCAAAACCATACCGGCCTCCATGGTTGACTCAATAGAGTAATCATGAAAGGCCTTCTTATTGCGACACACTATCTTTTCGGCCATGGCCTGTTCCTCTGCTTCTCTGATTTGCTACTCAGATGTCACCCGCATGGCTTCCTGATAGGTGGTGATCCCTGTCTTCACCTTCTGCCATGCATCATCCCGTAGAGTAGTCATTCCTTCACGAATTGCAACCTTTCGCATTTCATTTACATCTTGTCCGGCCCGCAGCATCCTGCTAATCTGCTCAGAGAAGACAAAGACCTCAAATATCCCGCAGCGCCCTTTATAGCCGGTGCCACGACACTGCCGGCAGCCCTTACCCCTCTTCAACTCAATTACACCACCGCCTGAGACCGGAAACCCTAACTTCAGCAACTCATCCTTCTCCATCTGAAAGCTCTCCACACATCCAGAACAGATGGTCCGAACCAGGCGCTGGGCCACACAGCCCAACAGGGTGGAACTGATCAGAAAAGGCTCAAGCCCCATATCCATGAGCCGGGCAATGGACGAGACCGCATCATTGGTATGGAGGGTGGACAGAACCAGATGGCCGGTCATCGCCGCCTGCACCGCATGAGACGCGGTTTCCAGATCACGGATCTCGCCAATCATGATGATATCCGGATCCTGACGCAGGATATTGCGGAGGATGGTGGAAAAGGTGACATCAATCAGGGGCTGCACCGAGATCTGATTAAACTCCTCATGCACCATCTCTACCGGGTCTTCCACGGTCACGATATTCTTTTCCGGGGTGGCTATCTTTTTCAGGGTTGAATAGAGGGTGGTTGATTTACCGCTGCCCGTGGGCCCGGTCACGAGCACTATGCCATGC
This sequence comes from Desulfobulbaceae bacterium, assembly GCA_031390685.1. Classification (GTDB taxonomy): domain Bacteria; phylum Desulfobacterota; class Desulfobulbia; order Desulfobulbales; family Desulfocapsaceae; genus UBA2270. Next base: position 1,408 of record JANMTN010000100.1, on the reverse strand, counting down.
GGGGCGCTGATAAAGGATTCAAAGACCTGACGATCCCGATGCGAAAAGGCCAGATTATCCAGATCCTGAAAAATCAGATCCGAGTCGAGGATCCGCATGACCGTCTTTTCACCAAAGGCGACAGGCACGGTGGAGACCCGGATCTCAACCTCTTTCTGGCCGCCGACCCCAAGCTTGATCCGGCCATCCTGGGGCCGGCGCTTTTCCGAAATATCCATCCGGGCCAGAGACTTGATCCGGGCCGTAATGGCCGCATGCACGGCCTTGGGCAGTTTGTAGATCGGATGCAGCATGCCGTCAATGCGGAATCTGACCATACAGGCATCCCGTTTCGGCTCAATATGAATATCGCTGGCCTGCTGATCAAGGGCGTAATGAAAGAGATGATTGACCGCCGACTTGATATGCTGATCAGAGGAGGAAATCTCTTTGGCGGACGAGATCTTGACGAACTGCTCCAGATTGCCGATATCCACTGAGCCGCCAAGTCCTGGGCCGGCAAACTGGCTCTCCGCGGCCCTGATTGATTTCTGAAAACCAAAAAAATCGGCCTGAACTTTTCGAATATCAGACTTGGTGGCAATAAAGGGCCTGACCGTGACCTGATTGGCCTGCTCAATATCGGCGAGCACGGTTTTATTATCGGGATGATACACCGCAATCTCCAGGATCCCATCCTGCTTGTTAAAGGGAAGCAGCAGATGGGTCACGGCAAAATTCCTGGGAATACTCTTGGTGACGATATCCATATCAAGGGACAATGGATCAAGTTTTTTAAAGGGCAGCTTGCAATCACGGGCCACCGCCTGCATAATGGCCTCTTCATCCAGCAGCACCCCTTTCCTGCCGTTTATTTCCATGTGAAACGAGGCGATGATATCAACAAGATCAGGATAGTTCTTATCTGAGCCCCCCCCGTTATCATCAGCACGTTTCAACAACTTTTGCCGCTGCTTTCCCTTCTCCAGAGTTATCAACTGCCGTTGCTGGGCGGAGAGCATCTGCTGTCGCTCCAGAAGATCAAGAAGCTCGTCACTGTTCAGTAAATTCATAAAAATTTCCTATAGTTGCATATACGAGGCTACTGCGGGCTTATCAATAAGCCCGCGCAATACCTGTAAATTATCCCGATCTTCCTGCAGATCATCACCTTTCGGGGTCTCAAGAGTCATGGGGTGGTCGGCAAAACGGGGGTCATTGAGCAGGCTTCTGAACCCTTCCAACCCGATTGCCCCCTGCCCGATATGCTCATGCCGGTCCACCCGGCTGGCCAGCCCCTGTTTCGAATCATTTAAATGGAAGTATTTGATCCTCCCAACACCCACCACCCGATCAAACTCTTTCATGGTCTGGGTATAGGCGGACAAGGTCCTGATATCGTAGCCGGCGGCAAAGATATGGCAGGTAT
>JANMTN010000083.1:0-1908 GCA_031390685.1 Desulfobulbaceae bacterium | reverse complement strand
CTGGCGGACCACCGGATTCACCGGTAAACTCGGGATAGACCCGGCCGCCATGACAGGCCCCGCACGTCTTGGCCTCGGCCCGGCGAACAAATTTGTGGCCGGCGAGCAGTCCGACGCTAATACCGCCGATAACCGGCCCCCGCACATGGCAGTCACCGCAGGATGCGTGACAATTGTTGCATGTTTTGGGAAACACCTTTTCCTTGAAAATCTTGGTTTCCGCGGGAGAAAGCCTGCTGGCAATCCCCTTCGCAAAACCGTGGGTCGTGTAGTGGAGCGAGGTGCGGTAGGATTCTGCTTCTTTGCTGTGACATTCGCCACAAAGCGACAGGTTGTCGGATGGACGACGGTTGAAACCCTTGTGGGCTGCATCCTTATTCTTGGCGGTACTGTCACCGCCATGGCATTTGACGCAGCCAAGCGAAAGGTGTACGTCTGTCGTTATCAGGGTCTTATCCACCAGGTAGCCTTTGTAGGCCTCGTCCGCCTTCACCGAAGGCGGTGTACCCGCTCAGCCAACCCCTTCTTCACCAGCGGCTGCCTTAAAGACCACCAGGTTTTTCATGGCGGCTTCGCTGGTGTGGCAGTCGATGCAGGTGTTGGCATAGGCGCTGGTTGCGCATAGCAGTGTTAGTACGATAAGAAAACGTTGCATACATTGCTCTCCTTGTCTGGGCTGAATTATCAGAAACTTCTGCGGACTGGATTGTTCTGATCTCTTTCACCTCCTTTTAGGCGCATCTGTCACTGGGTCGGGGCTGTTCACCTCATTGTTCAGGCTGCAATGCCGCGCCAGCCAGCCTCAACAACTTCTTCCAGATAAAACCCTATGGGCCTGGTCAGCACGCCATCCAGTGCCAGATGCAGCAATCTGATCGCGCCGCCGAAGACAACTGCGCTGGCGACAGTGGAATCCATTTGGCGGACCTCACCGGAAGCTATACCATTGATGATGACCTCCTTCATCATCTCAAACGGTTTGGTCGAACAGATTGGTAGCGCATCAGGCAGAAACTCCCGGTGACGGGCATGGAGTACGAAGTGCAAGGTGAGCGGGTTACTTTCTGACAGGGCAAAAAACGCAGCAATAATCGCTCGGCATTTGCGTTTGGTTGTCGTATGTGCAGTCGCCGCCTCTTTCACTATGGTGGTCATGCTGGAAAGCAGGTCATCATAGATGGCGCGGGCAATGGACTCCTTGCTGTCAAAATGGTGATAAATTGAGCCGGTACTGATATCGGCGGAGCGGCGTATATCATGGATCGAGGTCGCAAAATATCCCCGTTCGGTAAAAAGCCGCAGAGCCGTGGACATGATAAGTTCACGCGTTTTTTGCGGTTCTTTTGGTGTGGGGGGCATATGACAACTCTCTAGAACGTTCGTTCGGTGCTGATTATTCCTCCTTTAAATTGTTTGTGTCAAGTCAAGACCGGAGGAAAATGATTTCAGGTTGGCAAAATGCAATTCGATTGAAATCACAATTGATGCCATTGCAAAAAGTGAAAATTAATGTAACCAACTGATATTATTTAATATAAGGTATATTTTATTCTTCATTCACATGGGGGGATTCTGGGTGAATCCGGGGACATAAAAGATTTAGGCGATTCCATGTGAGAATAAATTGCATTATGTCCCAGAAAATCCCCCCTTATTTTTGTGTCCCTTTTGATCAGACTTACGGCCGGTATCTCTCCGGGGCATTACATAGATTGACTTCAGGTAATTTAAGGTATAGTGTTTCCCTTTAAATTAGATGGTAGACGATAATACTAAACCATCCGCGAGGGTGGGGCGGAAAGCCCAAAGGGTCTTACAGAGACAGCCGGGTTGCCGAAATATCACTATATTTCGTCAGCCCGGCTTTTTTTACAAATTGCCGGGAAAAGGGGGCAACATGTTTCAAAA
>JANMTN010000060.1:0-5782 GCA_031390685.1 Desulfobulbaceae bacterium | reverse complement strand
GTATAATCCTGCAGCACCTCAACCCGTTCAAATGTTTTTGCACCATCATCACTGGTAAAAAGCTGCATGACCGCCTGCCCCTGATCTGCACCAATCTCCATAAAAAATTCACCACCGGGTCTCAGCACCTGGGGCAAGGTTGTTCGTATCCGTTGAATGATATCCAGGCCGCCTACTCCGCCATTTAGTGCCAGATGCGGCTCAAAACACGCCACTTCCGGCTGCAATCCATCCCGCAGTTCGTGTTCACTGACATAAGGAGGATTGGAGACCACCAGTGAAAAATAAGGGCGTGGGACAAAGGCACTGAGCAGATCTGCCTGCACCAGGGTAAGACGATCAGCGACCTGATGTCTTGTCGCGTTCTGCCGGGCAACCTGCAAGGCTTGCGCCGAAAGATCAACCGCTGTCACCATTTGTTCCATTTCAAGAGCAAGGATGATCCCGACAACCCCGCTGCCACAGCAAAGATCAAGGACGGGACCAGGTCGCCATTGTCCATTGCGGGTTCCAGCAAGGGCTGTCTCCAGAAGAAACTCGGTCTCAGGTCTCGGAATCAGGACAGCAGGGGTTACCCAAAAAGGGAGGGACCAGAACTCCTGTTCGCCCAGGATATAGGCCGTGGGCTCATGCCCGGCCCGGCGCGCCAGCAGGGTCCGGAAGTCCTGTTCACGACGTTCGTCCACCTCTGCCGTTGCTGCCAGAAACAGCCCGGCTCTATTTTTTTCAAGGCAGAATCCTAAGAGCAGTTCAACCTCAAGGGCAGCCTGTCCAACACCTGCCGATTCAAGCTGATTTACTCCAAGACGGACAAGATCAGCAACACGCATGGAAAAAAATGGGGACTACAGAGATATAATAAATCAAGGTTCCCTCAAGAAAAAAGAAAACCAGAAGACCACTGATCAGGGAAAGTATGCAGGAATTTTCGCCCAACGACCTACTCAAGTTCTTTTAACTTTTCAGCCTGATCATGACTGATCAACGGATCAATAACCTCGTCCAGTTTGCCATCCATAATCGAATCAAGCCGGTACAGGGTAAGATTAATGCGATGATCCGTCAATCGGCCCTGGGGAAAATTATAGGTACGGATACGCTCGCTCCGATCACCACTGCCAACCTGGCTTTTACGATCCTGGGAAATCTTGTCATGATGCGCCTGCTGTACCTGATCAAACAACCTGGCCCGCAAAACCGTTAAGGCCTTTGCCTTATTTTTATGCTGCGACTTCTCGTCCTGACAGATAACTACCAGTCCCGTTGGCAAATGGGTTACCCGCACCGCCGAATCGGTTGTATTCACGCTCTGCCCACCCGGTCCGGAGGAACGAAAGACGTCAAACTTCAACTCATTCATCTTGATATCCACTTCCACTTCATCAGCCTCAGGCAAAATGGCAACCGTCACTGCCGAGGTATGAATACGCCCCTGGGTCTCGGTCTCCGGAACCCGCTGCACCCGATGCGTACCGCTCTCATACTTCATCTTGGAATAAACATGCTCGCCACTGATCAGGGAAATAATCTCTTTGAAGCCACCAGTTCCCAAAGGGCTGGAGGCCATCACCTCAATCTTCCAGCCTTGAGACTCGGCAAACCGGGAATACATCCGATAAAGATCACCCACAAAAAGTGCCGCTTCATCTCCACCCGTCCCGGCTCGAATCTCCAGGAAAGTATTGCGCTCATCATTGGGATCTTTTGGCAGCAGCAGCAGACGAATATCGTTCTGCAGGACGCTTTCTTGTTCCTTCAGCTCCTCGATCTCGGCCCTTGCCAGCTCCTGGATCTCTTCGTCTTCATCACCCTGAAGAAGTTGTTTATTGTTCTCGATATCCAACCCTACCTGTTGATACTGCCGATAAAGATTGTAAAGCTTGAGCAGATGCGCATGTTCTCTGGCCACTTTCTGATAAGCCTTTTGATCATTCATGAGTGATGGATCAGAAAGCCTACCCTCAAGATGTGCAACCTTTTCTTGCAGATCGTCAAACTTATCAAACATGGGATTCAAGAGGCAGGAAGAATGATGCGTGAAAAAAACAAAAAGTCCACAACAATGTTACCCATTGCTGTGGACCTGAGATAACTAAAAAAAAAGCAGATAACTCCGCCAGAATCAAGCCTTTTTGGTTTCGAAATGCTTGGCGTAACGCTTATTGAATTTATCAATACGCCCGGCCGTATCAAGAACCTTCTGTTTCCCGGTAAAAAAGGGATGACAGGCAGCACAAATTTCAACCTTCATCTCCGGCTGCACCGTACCAACCTCTACTTCATTTCCACAGGCACATACCGCTTTTATTGTATAATATTTTGGATGGATATCTTTCTTCATAATTCCTTTCCCTCAGAAACAGACCAAAGAGACTGTTCAGTCTTATATTTAATGACGCCCCAAAGTACCCTTTTCATGCAAGCACCCCATGAAAACGTCACAGTACATGATACAAACAAAAAAATTATTATAAATAAATAAGACAAAAATTTCAATGAAAAAACTTAATTACCGATATTGCCCCCTTGAGCTCAAAGCCGAACCACAATCAGCCCTCAATCAACTATTCATGGAATCAAAAAAATCTTTATTGGTCTTGTGGTGTTTCATCTTGTCCAGAAGAAACTCTACCCCGTCAGCAGGATTCATCGAACTGAGCAACTTCCGCAGGATCCATATGCGATTGAGCGTGTCCGCATCCAATAACAGATCCTCTTTACGGGTACCGGAGCGTTTGACATCAATGGCAGGAAAAATCCTCTTCTCGGCCATCTTCCGATCAAGCACCAGCTCCATATTCCCTGTCCCTTTAAATTCTTCAAAAATTACTTCATCCATCCGGCTTCCTGTTTCAACCAAGGCGGAGGCAATAATGGTCAGACTGCCTCCCTCCTCTATATTTCTGGCTGCCCCAAAAAAACGTTTTGGTTTCTGCAGGGCATTGGCCTCCACACCACCGGAGAGGATCTTGCCGCTGGAGGGAGTCACCGTATTATAGGCCCGGGCCAGCCTGGTGATACTGTCAAGAAGAATAACCACGTCTTTTTTATGTTCCACCAGCCGTATTGCCTTCTCAAGCACCATCTCCGCCACCTGAATATGGCGCTGAGGCGGTTCATCAAAGGTTGAGCTGACAACCTCAGCCGCCAAAACCGAGCGGGCCATTTCGGTTACTTCTTCCGGCCGCTCGTCAATGAGCAGGACAATCAGATAGACATCGGGATGATTTTTGACGATGGAATTGGCAATCTTCTGCATCAGGACAGTCTTACCGGTGCGGGGCGGCGCCACAATCAACCCCCGTTGCCCTTTGCCAATGGGGCACATCATATCGATAAGCCGCATGGAATAGTTATCAGGCTGCCATTCAAGATTTAATTTTTCATCTGGATGCAGTGGCGTCAGATTGGCAAAAAGTGTCTTTGTCTTTGCGGCCTCAGGTGGATCAAAGTTGACAGTCTCAACCTTCAGCAGGGCAAAATAACGCTCCCCCTCCTTGGGCGCACGGACCAATCCATCAATGGTATCACCCGTTCGCAGATTCAACCGCCGGATCTGCGATGGTGAGACATAAATATCATCCGGACCTGGCAGGTAATTATAATCAGGGGCCCTCAGAAAACCAAAGCCGTCAGGTAAAATTTCCAGAACTCCACCGCCACGAAGCTTACCATCCTCATCGGCCTGGGCCTGCAAAATAGCAAAAATCAGCTCCTGTTTGCGCAAGGAGCTCACTCCCTCGATCTTGAGCTTTTGACCAAGTTTTACCAACTCGTCAATTTTTTTCAGCTTTAATTCCGCCAGATTCATTAATCCTTTTCTCCTATTATGGGCTCCCACATGGCGATGGGAAAAACAAAAACAATCCTTGTCATTCGAGAGATATCTCTACAAGAGAATCACACACAAAAAGTGCTCTTGATTAAAAACAGGGATAATTGAAGTGATTTCACTTTTATAATCTCGGGCAATTCACATCCCCGGAAGGAACGCTCACCGTGCAAGAACAACTACAAATCAGACTGATCGCAAACTGACCAACGTTCCGTATTACTGAATCACCAGAAAATCACCGCAAATCACCGTTATAGGCTCTTTTCGGTTCTCTTCAGACACTTAAGAATTGGCCGGATATAAAATATTTTTTCTTAGTATTTATGATCTAAAGGATGGGACGGGGGCAAGGTTTGTACTGAAATAATTATTTTGAAGACTTTCTCTTTCTTTGCCTACAGCAACCAATCACCAAAGGTGACCTGTAGGTATATATATGAAACACGGTATTGTAAGTAGATCGGATAAAGGCAGGATTTTCTCTCTGATGATTGCAAGTATATACGTACTTCAAAAAACCATGTCAACCTTTTTTACCGACTCAAGCCTCACTCAAAGTAAAAAAATCAACTTAATCACTCAAAAAACGGGCCAAATGATAGATCTGCAGGATTGTCAGGGCTAAAGGACCGGAATTTTCAATCACCGAATCAGCCCGCAAGGCTTTTTCCTCAAGAGGCATCTGGGTGCTCACAGCAGCCCTGCCAGCCTCCAGGCTTACCCTATCACGTCTGACAATACGCTCGACACAACACTCAGGCCCTGCATAGACAACAACAATCCAATCAAAATCATCCTGCCAGCCGGCCTCGAACAACAGGGGAACCTCAACCACCAGGCCAGTCTGGCTCAGCCTCTTCTCTGCCGCCCGTCTCATAATTTCCTGACGGACAAGCGGATGCAGGATTCGCTCTACACCTTGGCGCACCACAGGATCTGCAAACAGGGCCTTACGCAGGGCAGGTCGATCAATATTGCCGCTCAGATCAAAAAAACGAGCGCCCCATTTTTTCTGGACACCCTGCCATCCCGGCATGTGTGGTTCCATTAGATTTCGGCACAGAATATCCGCATCAAGCACATCATGCTCCAGCAGTTTCCCCAGAAGTCCTGCCGCAATGCTCTTGCCGGCACCCATACCTCCTGTAACTCCGATTATCACCAGCGCTCCCGCCTGACTTGTTTGGTTTCATCAGCAAGCTGATCAAGGATCAAAGAAAAATCGGGCCACAATGGGTCTGAAAAGACGAGGGGTTCTCCGGTAACAGGATGGGTAAAACTCAATTGTGCGGCATGAAGCAATTGTCTGGAAAATTTTCTTTTTCCACGTCCGCTGCCATAAACATTATCGCCAGCCACGGGATGCCCTATCGAAGCCATATGTACGCGAATCTGATGAGTACGCCCGGTTTCAATCTGAAGCCGGACAAGACTGAACCCGGGAGCAAACTCCTGAAGCACCTGCCAATTTGTGGCAGCGTACCTTCCATCCTCCCTGATGGCCATCTTCTGACGATGCACCGGGTGTCGGCCGATTGCCGCCATGATTCGCCCTGTTTTCTGCTCCAGAACACCATGCAGCAAGGCCAGGTATTGCTTATCAACCATTCTAGCCTTAAAGGCATCCACAAGTTTACGATGTGTCCTTTCTTCCTTGGCCACAACCATCAGACCAGAGGTGTCCTTATCAAGACGATGGACAATCCCGGGCCTGACAGCATCATCACCGACCCCGGCAATAGTCTGGCAATGATACAGTAAGCCATTCACCAGGGTACCTGCCTGATTGCCACTGCCAGGATGCACGACCAGACCAGGAGGCTTGGAAAGGACCAGGAGATACGAATCTTCAAAAAGGATCTCAAAGGGTATTTTCTCCGGCAATAGATCCATTGCCGGAGCCACAAACAGAGATCCGGCGACACACTCTCCAGCCTTCAGACAATA
>JANMTN010000059.1:0-3301 GCA_031390685.1 Desulfobulbaceae bacterium | reverse complement strand
CTGATTTTGCACGAGGCCGCCCCGGTGTGGATTATGCCCTCCGCCGGCAGTTATTTTGGCGGCGATCTGATCTCCGGCATTCTGGCCTCGGGTCTGGCTGCAACCGAGCAGACCCGCATGCTGATCGACGTCGGCACCAATGCCGAGGTGGTACTGGGGAATCGCGACTGGCTGATTGCCTGTGCCGGGGCTGCCGGTCCGGCGCTTGAAGGCGGGGTGGCCCGGATGGGGATGCGGGCGGCGCCTGGCGCCATTGACTTTGTTTCTCTCGATCCTGAAACATATTTGCTTGAGGTGAGGACCATTGGCGGGGGCCCGGCGCGTGGCCTCTGTGGCTCCGGCCTGATTGATCTCGTGGCCTCGCTTTATCTGGCCCGGATCATTGATGTCCGGGGGAAATTCAGGGACCCGGATCAGGAAAGCGATCCGGGGCGCGCGGCCTTTATGCGGGAACGGCTTGTGGTGCGCGATGGGCAGCGGGCCTTTGTCGTGGTGACGGCCAAGGCCGGCGATGGTGACGAGGTGCTGCTGGAACAGATTGATCTGGATGCGATGATTCGCTCCAAGGCCGCCATGTATGCGGTCCTGGCCACTCTCGTAGGTCAGGTGGGGCTTGCCTTTGAAGATCTGGCGGAGATCTGCGTCGCCGGCGCCTTCGGCAATCACATCAATCCGCAGCGGGCAATAACCCTGGGGATGCTCCCGGACCTCGATCTGTCGGTCTATCGGGCCATCGGTAACAGTTCGCTTCAGGGGGCCGAGCAGGTTCTGTATTCGCGCTCAGCCCGCCAGGAGTGTCTGGATATTGTCTCGAAAATCACCTATGTCGAATTGAACGTAAACCAGGATTTCATGATTCGTTTCTCCGGCGCGCGCTTTATCCCTCATACCGATCCCACGCTTTTTCCATCGGTCCCTCTGTTTGCAGAACAGGAAGAAGGTGTGGTAGAGAGTCTCGAGACCAAAGGTTGAGAGGGCTGGTGTCACTGTGTGCCAAGCTTGCTTTCCTGTTTGGTGGTTGCTATAGTGAAAAATGGATTCGTTGGTATTCAGGGAGCCTTGAGTGCATGACGGCGGAAAAATGAATGGTTTGACAATCTACATAAAAAATTACAGTCTTTTATGAGACTGAATATATGAAATGGCGATAAAGCAAAAAAAAGGCGCTGCTGCTCCTGTTGTGAGTGCCTGTCACAGAACGGCCAAAGAACGTTTACAGGGATTCTGGAATGTTTTTGAAAAAGAGGATGACGTCCTGATCTGTATCAACGCCGATCCCGATGCCCTGGCCTGTGCCATGGCGATTAAGCAGTTACTCCGCTACAGGGTGAAAACAGTTGTTATTGCCCACCCTAATGAGATCCGGCGTCTGAATAATATCGCCATGGTGCAACGTCTGAAAATCCCTCTGGAGCGATGGAACAATCTCAAACTTGATGCCTTCAGTAAAAAAGTGCTGGTTGATTCGCAACAAGTACATCTCCCTTGCTTTGAGAAGGTCAAGTTTGATGCCGTAATCGACCATCACCCCTTCTCCGGCGATTGTCAGGCTGGGTTTGTTGATATCCGTCCCGATTATGGCGCCGCCTCTTCCATGCTTGTGGAGTATCTGCGTGCGGCCGGCATCAAGCCCACTGTGGCAACGGCCACCGCGCTTTTCTACGGGATCAAGGTGGATACCCGTAACTTTGAGAAACGATCCCGTCTCGCTGATGGGATCTCGTTTCGTTATCTGTTTACCCTTGCCAACCGGGATCTGGTCAGAAAGATTGAGCTTACCGATCTCAGGCGTTCCGAGCTCAAATATTTTTTTACCGGACTGGCAGAGCTGAAATATTCAAAACGGCGTTTATATACCCATGTCGGCAAGGTTCGCAGTCCTGATGTCCTGGTGATGATTGCTGATTTCCTCAATCATGTTGGTGAGGTGGAATGGGTCTTTGTCTCGGGAATCCATGGCGAGCGGTTGATTGTGATCTTTCGTTGTGACGGCTACCGAAAAAATGCGGGGAAACTGGCCACGCGCATCTTTGGCGCGTCGGGGTCAGCAGGCGGGCATAAAGAGGCGGCCCGGGCCGAGGTCCCCTTGAAGAATCTGGAGATAGAAGATCAGGAGTTTACCACCCTGACCCTTAAACGATTGACCACTCGCCATATGAAGTAGAAAACAACCGCTTCTTTCCTTTCAAGAGAGACATATGAACGCACCTTCCACGCTGGCGATGATTCTGGCGGGCAGCCGGGTTGATGAGCTGGACGTCCTGACCTGTTATCGTCCGAAATCAGCCGTGCCCTTTGGCGGATTCTGCCGGGTTATTGACTTTGCCCTGAGCAATCTGATGAACTCCGGTATTGAGCGGATTGCCATCCTCAGTCAATATCGGAGTTTTTCCCTGATCAATCATATCGGCACCGGAGCGGCATGGGACATGATCGGCCGTTACCGGGGCATATCCATTCTCCCTCCTTTCAAAGACATGGACAGCGCCGACTGGTATCTGGGATCAGCTGATGCTGTGTACAAGAATCTTGATTTTATCCGTTATCATCATCCCGAAGAGATCCTGATACTGTCCGGAGATCATATCTATAACATGGATTATCGGAAGATGATCGCCTATCACCATGAAAAGAAGGCTGATCTGACCATTGGTTTTATTCAGGTGCCCCTGGAGAAGGCCCATCGTTTTGGAGTGGCGGCACTCGACGATGAAGACGGGGAGCGGGGGGGAAGGATGCTTGCCTACTGGGAAAAACCAGAAGTCCCTCAGTCCTGTTGGGCCTCACTTACGGTCCTGTGCTTCCGGCCCGAGGTCCTGTGTCGTGCCCTGGAGGAAAATCACGGCAAGGATTCCTATGAATTCGGGCGCGATATTATTCCCATGCTCATGGCGCAGAACTGCCGGGTTTATGGGTATAAACATCAGGGATATTGGGGCTATACCCGAACCATCGAAGAGTACTGGCAGTCCAATATGGATCTGTTGGGTGAGAATCCCAAGATTGATATGGAAAAATGGGGGGTGCGAACCAACCTTGCCCATCGGGGAATTTGTGATCACCAGCCCACTTTGATCGGGGAAGAAGCCACGGTGCAAAACAGTATGATCTATAATGGCTGTGTGGTGGAGGGAACAGTACGGAATTCGATCCTGTTTCCCGGGGTGCATGTGCAGAAAGGGGCGGTGGTCGAGTCTTCCGTTCTGTTTTTTAATAACATGATCGAGGAGGATTGCGATCTTAACAAGGTTGTGGCTGATGTCAACAGCGTCTTTGGCACCGGGGCCTGTGTCGGCCGGAG
>JANMTN010000039.1:0-3149 GCA_031390685.1 Desulfobulbaceae bacterium | reverse complement strand
CCAGGTTGTCAAAAATAAGATCCGCCCGTTTGTAGGTAGAAAAACGTCTGGCGAACCCAATGGTGAAGACCTGGGGATTCATTCGGGTGTTGCGATCAATGAGAGATGAGAAAAAGTTGGGAGGATCAATCCAGGTTTCGAGTTTCTGGTCTCGGTGTTGCAGGAGCATGGTGTTGATGAAATGAAAGAGGATGCTGGTGTCTTGTTTCCAGGCTTCGCTGAGGTAACTGCGAAATCTTGGATCTAGGGCCAGGGGGCCCAGATTGGCGAAAACACCGGGGTCGTGCTGACAGTTCTGCAGCGCTGGAAAGAGATTGAAAACCTTGGCCCTGGCATCACTGATCCAGGTCAGATGGTGGACACCATTTGTGATAGCCGAGATCTTTTGGGCAAACAAGGGAAACTGTTTATGGGTTACATCCCGATGCAGTCTGCTGACACTGTTGGCGGCCCTGTTCACGGTCATGGCCATAGTTGTAAAATTATAACTATGGGGGCTTTCCTCGTCACAGGCCAGGACGTCCAGTATTCGTTGACAGGATTTATGGCTGATTCCGGCGTAGAGTGCCTTCTCAAAACGATCATGCCCAGCCATGACCGGTGTGTGAATGGTATAGATTATCCGTTGAGCAACCTTGTCGCCTGCTTCCATGACCTCTTGATCTGTGGCCTTATAGATGTCGGAATGGCCGAGCACTTTTTGTAACTCTTCGGCGATCAGTTGCAAAATAGCAATGACGCCGTGCTGTTCGTTCAAGTGAAAGGTGTTGGCGGTAAAGCCCAGTTTGTTCAGTGCCGGAATGATTCCGGCGCCGAGCATCCGTCTTTGCACGGCTTTTACCATGGAAGATTCGGAGTTGTAGAGTTGTCCCGCGGCGTTGCTGAATAGCTTTGGTGTTTCCGGCAGGGAAAAGTCAAGGAGGATTTCCGGGATGAAAAAGTCAAGGGAATGGTTGATCTCCATCTTCATCCAGATTTGAGCCCGTATCACGGTCATCTGGTTGTCTGCGTGGTAAAAGGGGACCTCGATCAGTAGTGGTTCCTCGGGTTTTTGGGGGTCATGTAACAGGTAGAGTCCGTGAGTGGCCTCTGGCTGCCACTTGACTGTCTGGCAAATTTGACCAATTTTGGAATCAACAATCTGGGAAAAGTATCCTTGCCGGTAGAGGAGACTGACAGCGACTACCGGGATCTTGCAATCAGCAAAGCTTTTGAGGGTATCCCCTGCGAGAACCCCGAGACCTCCGCTGTAGGTGGGTATTTTTTCAGGTCCTTGAAAAAGTTTTCTGATAAAACCCTTTAGCTTGTTATCCATTGAACTGGTGTGTTCAATGTCAATTAATTTTTGTTTTATCGGGTTATATACATCGGGGTCGGCGCCGATTTCCATTGAGATATAGGCGATTGAGTTGCCATCGGTATGGGTCAGGTTGGCCCATACCTCATCAAGGACCTTTTGGCGGATACCAAAAAAAGTACCAAATTTATTGGATGCGATCAGGGTGTGAATATTGGTGGGAGTTATGTTCTGGCTTATATGAGGCATGGCTTGTTTTTTGGATTATGGGGACTTTTGAAAAGTATGAAGGTCAGGTGGATATCAATATTCCATTCATTTAAGATGACTATAAGTCGGTATGTGTAGAGTCGCACGGATATTTTTTCAAGGAAAAACCGTTTTATAAGAAAAAATCACGAATAAGACCTGTTCCATTTTTTGTAAAGGGGGTGTATACTCGATCACAGGGTATGAGGAGTCCTTTTTTCAGGGGCATAAAAATAAAAAATTGCAGTATGGAAGGTGTGATGATGAACAAGATGCAGAACGTGTTGTCGGTTGTTCTTGGTTTAATGATGTTGACTCTGGTCGGCTGTGCTGACAAGGCCAAGACAGGTGAGCAGATGAAGGGCGGGCAGGAAGGTGCCACGAGCTCTAAAGAATCTCTGGATTCAGAGCCAATCGGTATCATGGAAGGACGTACCTCCGGACCCATGGTGCCGCTCTATTTTGATTTTGATGCTTCTGTCATTCGTCAGGATCAGGTTGTCCGTATGGATGGAAATGCTGATTTTTTGAAGTCAAAGCCCGTTTCTATCAGGATTGAAGGAAACTGCGATCCCCGCGGCACCCAGGAGTACAATATGGCGTTAGGTGAGCGTCGTGCCCTTAGTGCTCAGAAATACCTGGCCGATAAGGGTGTTGCCAAAGAGAATATGACCACCATCAGTTATGGCGCTGAGCAGCTTTTATTGCAGGGCCATGATGAGTTGTCCTGGGCTCAGAACAGACGCGCTGATTTTGTTATTATGAAATAAGAATCCATATAGGCTAAAGACGAAAGAGAAGAAAGGAGAACAAATGATTTCAAGATCTGTGATGTTTGCTGGATTATTTTTTTCGGTAATGAGTTTTTGTGGTCTGAATACCTCTGTCGCCAGTGCCGCAGAGATTAAAATAGGTGTGATGAATGTCCAGAAGGTGCTGTTGGATTCTACTTCTGGAAAAGCCGCCAAGAACATGTTTGAGGCAAAGGCAAAAGAACTCAAGGGAAAGTTTCAGAACGAAGAGAACGTCTTGACTGCCATGCAGCAGGAGATGGAAAAGAAGAGTTCAGCCTGGAGTGCTGAGAAAAAAGAAGCGCAGACTCGTGAATATCAGAAAAAAGGGCGTGAGTATCAGGCCAAGACCGAGGATGCCCGTTTTGAGCTCAAACAATTGCAGGATAAAGAGCTTGAACCGATCCTGAAAACCATGCAGGCAGTTGTTGAGGATTATGGCAAGAAAAACGGATATACTGTTATCCTTGATTCCAAGGTCGGTGTCCTTTATGCCACCAGTGCCATTGATGTCAGTGCTGATTTAACCAAGGCGCTTGATCAGGCAATGATGAAAAAATAATATTTGCTGCGAGCAGAGTTGAGGAGCCGTTACGAAATAACTTGATTCATTATGACTATTTCGTTACGGCTCCTTCTGCCGTTCTGGTCATTGCGATGACCATGTTATTTGTTTACGGCTGAGCACAGTTATATGTGTGCGAAAAAACGATGTGAGGGGACCGGTGCCTTTCGCGTCGTTTTTTGTTTGTCTGGATGATGAAGGCAGCTTATTTGAGTTGCTGTCCATTCGTCTATTCGGACTGTGCCAA
>JANMTN010000055.1:0-6827 GCA_031390685.1 Desulfobulbaceae bacterium | reverse complement strand
CTCAAGACCGCGTCCTCAGCCTATGCGCAGCATAAAAAGGCCTTCACCACCGTGATTCTTTACAACATTATTGCCATGGCAATTGAAAAGTTCGTCATGGCCGCCCTGATGTGCCAGGGCAAATTGCCCTATAACCACACCATGAAAGATCTTGTCGAGGCTATGGATGAGGTCTTTCCCGGCGCCATGTCAGACATACGGGAGGGGCTGTTGAATCTTGATCAATATCAGGAGATCTGTGACGTGGATACGTTCAATATCTCCGGGCCAGCCATGGAGGAAATTCCTGTCATGCTGGATCTGGCAGGCAGGCTGCGGGATCTGGTGGAAAAAATAATTTTCAGCCGGAAAGAGATGAATACCCCATGTCCGATTTGAGGATGCGGGTCCGAGCCGCGCAGCCTGATGACCTTGACCGCCTGGTTTCTTTGCTGGCAGCGCTTTTTGCAATTGAGGGGGATTTTGTCTTCGATGAGCCGAGGCAGCGGCGGGGCCTTGCCCTGATGTTTGAAAACGAGCGTGGCTGTGTGCTGGTCGCCGAGGCGCAAGGTCTGGTGGTTGGCATGTGTACGGGCCAGGTGCTGGTTTCAACAGCGGAGGGCGGTCTGTCCCTGCTGGTTGAAGATGTGGTGGTCGCTGAACAGTGGCGCGGGCGCGGCGTAGGCTGTCTGCTGCTAGCGGCCATCAACGACTGGGCCAGGGCGAACAAGGTGTCGCGCCTGCAACTCCTGACCGATCGCAACAATATCCCGGCCCTTGACTTCTACCGGAGTCTGGGTTGGCAGATTACGGAACTCATCTGTCTGCGGACTTTTGTGCAGCGATGAGATAAGCTGGTTAAACACTATGAAAAAAGGAGAATGGAAGGATGAAAGAAACGTGGGAGAAAATATTTGAATATGCCTCAATGCCGGTCCATGGCACGCTGTCGAGGAAACTGCGCAAGGGTGTTACCCTGCAGATCAACGAGGGAAAGATGTATGATTCCGCCGTCATCTTTTTAGGGGAATTTGTCCGCATATCGGAAGATGGAGCGGATGGCACCAATATCAATACCTACTATGACTGGGGCAGCATCGAAACGATCAGGACCTACAGTCCGAAGGAGTAATAATGAGCAGGCTGATGGCGTGTCGTTGCCGTCAGCCTGCTCCTGTCATGAGGATATTCCTGCGATCTTGACCATCGGGCAGATGGCCAAAGAGTTTATTGATCTCCAGGTTCAGGGCTGAAGGCTGAAGGTTAGTCAGTGAGTGTCAGAAAAAAACAATTGACATAGCGATATATTCTGATAAATATATCGCTATGGAAACGAACAGAAAACAAATGCAATCGGGATTGCAGTGGCGGGGCCGGATCTGGCTGGAGGGTGGTGAGGGTACCTTTCTTGGCCATGGCCGGGTGGTCTTGCTGGAGCGGATCAAGGAACACGGTTCCATTTCCCAGGCGGCCAGATCCATGGAGATGTCCTACAAACATGCCTGGGATCTGCTGGACTCCATGAACCGGCAGGCAGCCTGCAAGCTGGTGGAAACGGCTCGCGGTGGCAAGAGCGGCGGCGGGGCCACGCTCACCTCTGCAGGTGAGAGGGCCATTGCCATCTTCTGGCACTATCATGGGCGCTTCCAGGATGTCTTGCAGGAGATGACCGCAAGCTTTGAGGAGATGGTGTGCGCAGAAACGATTGCTGTTGATGTTGAAGCGAAGGAGGAAACATGTTTGCGAGAGTCGTTATAGGGCTATATATGGTAATGGCCGCTTTTTTCTGGGGAACAGGTCGCGCCGGCGCCGAAACAGAGCTTCTGATTTCTGCCGCCAGCAGTCTTTCTGATGCGTTCAAGGAGATTGGGAAATCGTATGAGGCGAAAAACCCGGGGGTTACGGTCCGCTTCAATTTTGCGGCTACGGGTCCGCTCCTGCAACAGATAGAGCAGGGCGCCCCGGTTGATGTCTTTGCCTCTGCTGATCAGCAATCCATGGATAAAGCGGAAAAAGGCGGTTTCATCCTGCCCGGCAGCAGAACCGATTTTACAGGGAATTCTCTGGTGCTTGTCAGTCCGGTGAATATGACGGTGGTGAAGGGGGTTGCTGATCTGCAATCAGCGCAGGTGCTAAAAATCAGTATGGGCAATCCTGACTCCGTGCCTGTTGGCAGATATGCCAAGGCGGCCCTGGAAAAGCAGGGCGTCTGGGAGGCGCTTGTTCCTAAATTCGTCATGGGAAGCTCGGTGAAACAGGCCCTTGAATATGTGATGCGGGGAGAAGTTGAGGCTGCTTTTGTCTATGGAACAGATGCGGTGATTGCTAAAGACAAGGTTCGGGTTGTGGCCGAAATAGCCACAGTCAAGCCCATTGCCTATCCGGCGGCTGTTGTGGCGGCAAGTATGAAGCAGGAACAGGCCCAGGCCTTTATCCACTATCTGCAAGGCGCGGAAGGTCAGGCTGTTCTGGCAAAATATGGGTTTAAGAAAATATAAATTTTTAAGAAAACCCTTTCCATTCAATCAACTATGCCCGATCTTTTCCCTTTATGGCTCACCTTGCGGATTGCCTTTTTTGCGACCCTGATTGCCTTTGGCTTTGCCGTGGCCTTTGCTTGGATTATCGCCCGCTTTACCTTCTGGGGCCGCGATCTTCTCGATGCCATCCTGACCTTGCCGCTCGTCATGCCGCCGACAGTTCTGGGCTATTATCTCATTGTCGTCTGGGGCCGTAATGGATGGCTGGGCGGCTGGCTGCATGAGCATTTGGGCATCACCTTGATGTTCACCTGGCAGGGTGCGGTTCTTGCAGCGACGGTGGTGGCCTTTCCCTTGCTCTTCAAGTCGGCGCGGGCCGCCTTTGAAGGGGTCAATATCGAGTATGAAAAAGCGGCCCGGATTCTGGGCGATAATGAAATACAGGTTTTTTCCAGGATAACGCTGCCGCTGGCGGCCCGTGGTCTGGTGGCGGGCACCATGCTGGCCTTTGCTCGGGCCATGGGGGACTTTGGGGCGACTTTGATGATTGCCGGCAACATTCAGGGCAAAACCCAGACCGCAGCCATGGCGGTGTTTGATGCCGTACAGGCCGGGGACTATGCCGCGGCCAATACCCTGGTGGTGATCATGTCGGTGGTCTGCGTCACCATCCTCTTTATGACCAACAAGCTGGCAGCAAGGAGGACAAGGCAATGAGACTTGAGGTTGATATCCGTAAAACACTGCGATCCAGAGACCGAAGCTTTGTGCTGGAGGCGGCGTTCTCCTCTCAGGATGACTTGACCGTGATCTTCGGGGCCTCCGGTTCGGGTAAGAGTCTGACTATCCAGTCTATTGCCGGGTTGGTCAGGCCTGACAGCGGTAGGATTGCCGTGGGCGGCGAGGTCCTTTTTGATCATCAGCAAGGGGTTGATTTGCCGACAAGAGAACGCAAGATGGGTTATTTGTTTCAGGATTATGCTCTGTTCCCGCATTTGACTGTCCAGGAGAACATTGCCTATCCTCTAAGGAAAACGTGGTATTTCGGTTTGTTGCCTGGGCAGAGACACGAGGTTACGGAGAGCATGGCGGCCTTTGAGATCACCCACCTTGCCGAAAGCTATCCAAGCGAGTTGTCCGGGGGTCAGAGGCAGCGGGTGGCCCTGGCTCGGGCGCTGATCAAAAAACCTTCCATTCTCCTGCTTGATGAGCCGTTTTCCGCGCTTGATTCCATGCTTCGGCACCGGATGCGGTTGGAGCTTCTTGAAATCCGGCAGAAGTTTGCCGTACCCCTGGTGGTCATTACCCATGACCCGGCTGATGTGGAGGTCTTTGCTGATACCCTGGTGGTCTTTGAAAATGGGGGGGTCAAGGAGGTCAGTCGGAGAAGGCAATCGCCTGAATCAGCAGCTACGAATAGCTGGCGCCAGAAGGTCTGCTGGCGGGCAAAGTGGGAACAGGAGCAGCAGGCCGAGACGGCTCAAGGCCAATCTCCCGACCGAAATATTGTTGCAGGCGCAGGGCCTGGGGTTTAACGATTTTGTCGTTTTGCTGCTGTCGGTTCTGCTGTGCGGCTCATTTTTGTATTATTTGTTACTGTTTCGTTGTTGCTCGCTCGTCGGTGGTCAACTGACCGCCCTGTTTTTCCATTCCAAATATTCTGACCGTTATCTCTTTTATTTGAGAACCCCTCGTGTATACCCATGTACATTCTGTAATACATTCCCGTCCCCCATTTAAACAGAGTGAAAAAAAATCCACGCCCAAAAAACCCTTGACGTGATCAGGCGAATAAGTCAAATATATATTTAACTTATTTAAAAAGGGAACGATACGTGAGAAAACAGCGAAGCGATGGTCAGGAAACACGCCGGAACCTGTTGGCGGCTGCTGGTGAAATCTTTGCCCGCAAGGGTTTCCGGGAGGCAACCATTGCCGAGATCTGCCGGCAGGCAGCGGCCAATACCGCCGCGATCAGCTATCATTTCGGCAGCAAGGAAGCCCTGTATGTGGAGAGCTGGCGCTATGCCTTCATCCAGTCATTAACGACCTACCCTCTGGATGGGGGGATTCCGGCCGAGGCCCCGGCGGAAAAACGGCTGCGCGGGCGGATACTGGCGATCATGCGCCGGATCATCGACCCGCAAAGTCATGAGTTTGATATCTTCCACAAGGAGATGGCGAGTCCGACAGGTCTGCTGGTCAAGGCTATACAGGAATCAGTGGAGCCGATCTTCCAGGGCCTTGCCCTCCTGGTCGGCGAATTATTGGGAAAGGATCCCCATGCCCATGAGGTGCAGCTTTGCACCATGAGTATCCGGGCCCAGTGTTTTGGCCCGCTGCTTCACGTCCGCCGCCGCAAGATTGCACCGGGACTGCCGTCAACCGGTCTTGACTCCCTTCTCGATGATGTGGAACAGCTTGCAGATCATGTCACCCGCTTTAGCATGGCCGGTATCCGTGCGCTTGGCGACCGGTATGCGCAACAGTCAGACAACGAGGTTGGATTATGAAATATCCGGGCAAGAAATTCCTTATTGCGTTGATCGCTGTGCTTCTCCTTGGTAGCCTGGCAGCCTGGCAGCTTACCCGCCGCCAGAGTAATAACGCCGCTTACAGGACTGTCGAGCTTACGCGCGGGGAGCTGCTGGTTACTATAAGCGCTACCGGCACCGTGGAGCCGGAAGAGGTGATCGACGTCGGCGCCCAGGTGGCCGGACGGATCATCTCCTTTGGCAAGGACGCCAAGGGCAATACCGTGGATTACGGCTCCGTGGTTGAGGCGGGTACGGTGCTGGCCCGGATCGACGACTCGCTCTATGCCTCAGACGTGGACCAGGCCGAGGCCCAGCTTCTGTCAAGCAAGGCCGGCCTGCAGCGATCCAAGGCTGAGTTGAACCAGGCGCAACAGAACTGGAAGCGGGCCCAACTGCTCGGCCCCTCCGAGGCCCTGGCACAATTGAGCTACGAGGGTTACGAATCGGCACATAAAACCGCACTGGCCCAGGTCGCGGTGAGCGAGGCGGCTATCCATCAGGCGGAGGCGGTGCTGACGCGCGCCCAGCGCAACCTCGGCTACTGCATCATTACCTCGCCGGTCAAGGGCATCATCATCGACCGGCGGGTCAACACCGGCCAGACTGTGGTGGCGAGCCTCAACGCCCCCAGCCTCTTTCTGCTGGCCAAGGACCTTACCCGCATCCAGGTGTGGGTGGCGGTGAACGAGGCGGATATCGGCAAGATTCACCCCGGCCAGCTGGTAACCTTCACTGTGGATGCCTTTCCCGGTGAAACCTTCCGGGGCGAGGTGGGCAAGATCCGGCTCAACGCCTCCATGACCCAGAACGTGGTGACCTACACGGTGGAGATCACCACTGACAACAGTGATGGCCGCCTCCTGCCCTATCTCACCGCCAATGTCCAGTTTCAGCTGCAGCAGCTCACCAATATCCTGCAGGCGCCCAACGCGGCCCTGCGCTGGAGCCCGCCCGCCACGGAGGGCGCCGGTGATAAAGGCGGGAGGGAGCGGGGCAAAGGGCCTGCCACTGCCCAGACTCCCGTCAACGGCAAGAGCACCGGGATGCTATGGGTGGTTGACGAAAATCAAAAGCCCCGCCGGATCGAGGTCCAGACCGGGGCCAGCGACGGGGTCAATACTGCGGTGGAGGGCGCGGAGCTGCGCGAGGGGATGCAGCTGATCACCGGGATACACCTACCTGACTCCGGCAACGGCAGGAAAGAGGGCGGCAACCCCTTCCTCCCGAGCATGCGCCGCGGCAGAAGCAGCTCCACCTCCAGGTAGGTACCCATGGAACTCATCACTCTGCGCGCCATTGAAAAGACCTACCAGATGGGTGATATCGCCGTGCCCGTGCTGAAAGGCATCTCTCTGGCCATCAAACAGGGGGAGCTGATCGCGCTCACCGGCTCGTCCGGCTCCGGGAAATCGACCCTGATGAACATCCTGGGCTGCCTGGACCGCCCGACCGCAGGCGAATACTGGCTGGAGGGCCAGGAGACATCCCAGCTCTCCGCCGATGAGCGGGCCCTGCTTCGCAACCGCAAACTGGGATTTGTTTTCCAGAGCTTCAACCTGCTGGCCAGAACCAGCGCCATCGAGAACGTGGCCATGCCGCTCTCCTACACCGTCGAGAACCTGAGTGACGGCGAGGCCAGGGAGAGGGCCGCCGAGATGCTCGGCCGAGTGGGGCTGGCCGACCGGCTGAATCATCTTCCCTCGCAGCTCTCCGGCGGACAGCAGCAGCGGGTGGCCATCGCCCGGGCCCTGATCAACCACCCGCCGGTGCTTTTTGCCGACGAACCCACCGGCAACCTCGATTCCCGGACCAGCGAAGAGGTGCTCCAGAT
>JANMTN010000026.1:0-9358 GCA_031390685.1 Desulfobulbaceae bacterium | reverse complement strand
CACAGGGAATGGTAAAAAGGGTGCCGGCCTGTGTCTCGACCCGATGGGCGCGCCTGCCGCAGAACCAGAGGCGTCCCTGGTCATCAAGATAGCCAAGATCCCCCATCCGGTGCCAGAATGAACCTTTGTCTGCAATCTTGGCCAGCCTGTTCTCCTGCTCATTGTTCTCATAAGCCCGCGTCACTACATCACCACGCGCCACAATCTCGCCGATCTGTCCTTGCGGCAGACACAAGGCATCGTCCCAGAGAAGAACAGGGGCATCAGAGAAGGCAATGACCCGAACCTCAATCCCCGGCAGCGGCCTGCCCACACAGATGCCATGGCCCTTACGGCTGAGAGGCCAGGTAGACTCCACGATCTCCTTGCCTTCGATGGAGACGATGGGCAGGCTCTCGGTGGCGCCATAGGGGGTGTGGATCCTGGCCCCGGCCGGCAGAATGGCCTGCATCCTGGCAATCAGGTCGCCAGAGACCGGCGCCCCGGCCATGAGCACCTGTTGCAGGCAGTCGAGAACAATGCCCTGTTCCTGGCAATAGCGGCTGACCACATTCCAGATGGCCGGTGAGCCGAAGGAATAGGTCACCTGCTGTTCCAGCAGTGATTTGATGAATTTCCGCGGATCAACCCGGGCCGGTCGGGCCGGGTCCATATCCGGGATAACGGCCCTGGCCCCGAGGGCCGTGGCAAACAGGGCAAAGAGCGGAAATCCCGGCTGATCGATCTGGCCGGGGCCGATCTGATAATAATCGCGGATCAGCCGCAACTGGGCATTGAACACCCCGTGCTCATAGCGCACCCCCTTGGGCGGGCCGGTGGAACCGGTGGTAAAGATAATGGCGGCCAGTTCATCGGCCCGCGCCGGATACGCCGGGAATGGCGGCGAGACTATCTCTGCCTGCTGGCAGATATCCGGACCCAGGAATCCCAAAGAAGGCCCGCAGCAAAAGGCAACCCTGACAGAACGAAACGGGGCCGGAAACAGCAGGCGAAAGAGGTGGGCCGCTGGAATACCGATGAAGACCTGCGGCTGCACGCCGGCAATACAACGCCGCAGGTTCCTGTATCCCATGCCCGGATCAATGAGAATGACAGGGGCCCCCAGCTTGAACAGGGCAAAGGTGAGACAGATAAAATCAGCAGAGGGCCGGACCATGAGCATCACCCGCTCGCCTGGCCTCACCCCTTTTGCCTGCAGAGAGAAGGCAAGGGCGTCCGCACGGCCATTGAGTTCCTGAAAGCTTAAGTGTTTGCCCGTGGCCGCCTCCACCAGACCAATCTCATCTCCCTGCTCCTGCGCCCTCTCAGCCAGGGCCTGTCCGATATTCACATTCATCTGACAATTCCTGATGATGAGGCGGGATCCGCGAAAAAGTCCGCCAGCAGCGGTCTGATCTCGGGCAGGGCATCCTCCAGAACATAATGACCAGCCTCTTTAAAATAATGGAATTCGGCCTTTGGAAAACGCCGACGCCACTCCAGATAGAAATGGTCATTAAAACAGAAATCCCGGCCGCCCCAGCAGATAAGGACCGGGATTTCACGTGTGGCCAGGGATTGCAGCCCCTCTTCAACCTCTTTAAGGGTGGCATAGGACGGATGGGCAGGGTCAAGAGGGATATCGCGGACAAAACCATACACAGCCACCCTGTTCCGCCAGCAATCGTACGGCGCCAGATAGGCCCTGGCCACCTCCGGACGCAGTCGGCGGGTCACCGCCATAAAGACCGCCGGACCGGCAAACCCGTTCAGACCGCGCACCAGCAGGCTGCCGATAACAGGCCAGCGGCAGACCCGGATACGCCATGGAATCCGTTGCGAACAAAAGGCGGCGGTATTGAGGATCACCAGCTTTTCCACGGCGGCAGGATTCCGGCCAGCCACCCCCAGGCCAATTGCCCCACCCCAGTCGTGGACGATCAGGGAATACGAGGTGATCTGGAGTTGCCGCAACAGGGCCTCAAGGTTATCCATATGGTTCTGCAATTGATACGGATAGTCCTGTGGCTTATCGGAAAGACCGCAGCCAAGATGATCAATGGCAATCACCCGGTGCGTCTTTGCCAGCAGGGTAATAAGGTGCCGGTAATAATAGGACCAGGTAGGGTTGCCATGCACCATGACAATGACCCGCCCCGCCCCTTCATCTATATAATGAAGGCGATGCCCATCAATAGTGGCAAAATGTGAAGAAAAAGGATATTCTGGATACAAGTGAGTCTGTCCTTGACCTAAGCATTGATGACTAAAAACTGACCATCTCAAGAATAGTCGACCCAAACCCGGTGTCAACCTTTTTCAGATATCTGCCATTCACCAATCCGCCACCAGAGGAGCCTTCCCAGATGCCTGCCAACCTTACCCCAGAAGAACTCCTGTTCACGATCAAGGAACTGGAAGAAAAGAACCGGCAACTCGTCCAAAAAACCGAGAAACTCACCAAAAATCTGAATCGTTACCGCTCAGTGATTGACAGCGCCAGTGATCTGATCCACAGTGTGACTCCCAAAGGGGCCTTTCTCTATACCAATCAGGCCTGGCGCGACACCCTCGGCTACACGGAAGAAGATATCCGGCAATTATCGCTGATGGATATTGTCGATAAAAATTGCAAGGATAAATGCACCCATATCTTCAACTGCCTGATGAAGGGCGAAAAGATTGACCGGAACGCCACCACCTTTCTTGCCAAAAATGGCGACAGTGTGATCGTGGAGGGCCGTTGTTCCACCCATTTTGAGAAAGGCAGGCCCCTCTTCATGACCGGGATCTTCAGGAATATGAGCGATCAGACCCGCAGCGAACTGGCCCTGCTGCAAAGCGAAAAAAGGTACAAAGACCTCTTTGAAAACTCCTCCGACCTGATCCAGATGGTCAAACCCGACGGCAATTTTCTGTATGTGAACCGCGCCTGGCGGGAGACATTCGGCTACAGCGAAGAGGATGTTGCCGCCCTTTCCATCTTTGATCTGATCGCCGCCGACTGTCAGGAACATTGTCAAACCACATTTCAACAGGTTGTCAGCGACCCGAAGCTCCATTATATTGATACGGTCTTCACCACTAAAGACGGCAGAAATATTATTATCGAAGGCAATGCCATCTGTAATTTCGAAAACGGAAAACCCATCTCCACCCAATGTATCTTCCATGACGTGACCGAAAAAAAGAAGATGATAGAAGATCTGATCAAGGCCCAGAAACTTGAATCACTCGGCGTTCTCGCCGGTGGCATCGCCCACGATTTCAACAACCTGCTCACCGCCATTCTTGGCAATATCTCCTTGGCCAAGATGTATGCCAATCCGCAGGATATCATATACGATTATCTGCACAAAACGGAAAAGGCCTCCATCAGGGCTCAGGGTCTGACCAAACAGCTGCTCACCTTTGCCAAGGGCGGCGCCCCCATTAAAAAGGTAATCCCGCTCACGGAACTGATCAAGGATTCCACCAGCTTTGTCCTCAGAGGTTCAAAGGTCAAATGCGATTATCGTTTTGGCCAGGATCTCTGGGCTGTTGAGGCCGACGAAGGGCAATTGAGCCAGGTCGCCCAGAACCTGGTCATCAACGCCAGTCAGGCCATGCCAGATGGCGGCACAATAATCATCGAGGCCACAAACGAAAGCCTTGCCCTGGACGAGTTCTCGTCCCTGCCGCCAGGGAACTATATAAAACTCATCTTTCAAGACCATGGTACAGGGATCCCTCCCGAACACATCTCCAGGATCTTTGATCCTTATTTCTCCAGTAAAAGTACAGGAACCGGCCTGGGACTGGCCATTTCCTATTCCATCATCAAAAACCATGGCGGTATCATTACGGTGATATCAGAACTGGGTCAGGGCACTGTTATTTCCATTCTCCTGCCGGCGATCATCAATCATGTCCTCCGGCCCGAAAAAGAAGATAACCTCCAGAAAATTGGCGCCGGAAAGATATTAATCATGGATGACGACCAAACCGTTCGTGAAATCGCGGTGGCAATGCTTACCGTTATTGGATGCAGCGTCGAGGAGGCCGGAGACGGGAAAGAGGCTATTGCCCTCTATATAAAGGCCCAGAAAGATGGCACCCCCTTTGATATCGTCATCATGGATCTGACCATCCCCGGGGGCATGGGGGGCAAGGAGGCCATTGCCGCTTTACTCGCCCTGGATCCCAAGGCCAGGGTAGTTGTCTCCAGTGGATACGCCAATGATCCCATTATGGCAAGCTACAAAAAGTACGGCTTCCATGGCTTTCTTCCCAAACCTTTCAAGATGGATGACTTAAACAAGGTTATCGCCACCGTTATTAATTAAACACCATTGATCATGCTCCTTGAAATCGACAAACTGAATGTGAGCTTTACCCTCGACACCGGCGGAAAGCAGCCCGAGGAAAACCGGGTGCTGCACGATGTGTCCCTCTCTGTTGACCAGGGCGAGACCGTGGCCCTGGTCGGGGAATCAGGATCGGGAAAATCGGTAACCGCCCTCTCGATCCTGCGGCTTCTTGAAGAGGGCAGCCAGACTCACAGTTCAGGACGCATCAATTTTGAGGGCAAGGATATCCTGTCCCTGTCTGACCGGCAATTACGGGCCATCCGTGGCAATCGTATCGCCATGATCTTTCAGGAGCCGATGACCTCGCTCAATCCGGTCTACACCATTGGCAATCAACTGCTTGAGCCCCTGCTCCTGCACCGGGCCATGACCAGAAAAGAAGCGGAAAAGGAGGCCATTCGCCTCCTGGAGCGCACCGGTATCGATACCCCGGAGGCCCGCCTCCACACTTATCCGCATCAACTCTCAGGCGGCCAGCGGCAACGGGTGATGATCGCCATGGCCCTTGCCTGCCGCCCGTCCCTGCTTATTGCCGATGAGCCGACAACCGCCCTCGATGTGACCATCCAGGCCCAGATCCTTGACCTGATCCGCGACCTGCGGGATGAGTTTCAGATGGCCGTGCTCCTGATTACCCACGACCTGGCCATGGTCAGACAGATCGCTGATCATGTCCATATCATGCAGGGCGGTCGGATTGTCGAACATGGCCCGACCCGGGACATCCTTACCAACCCACAGCACCCGTATACCATCCACCTCCTGCAATCCATCCCCCATGGCAACCCTGCTGAGAAACAAGGGCAGAAGCCCCTGCTCACCATCGGCCATCTTGGCTGCCATTTTCATCTCAATGATGGCTGGAGCGGTTTTTTGAAGCGGAAGATAAAGACCATCAAGGCCGTTGATGATGTCAGCCTGACACTCAACCAGGGGACAACCTGCGGGGTGGTGGGGGAATCGGGATCAGGGAAGACCACGCTCGGCATGGCCATTCTCAAACTGACCAGGAGCCAGGGAACGATCAACTTTGACGGCCGGGATCTGCAGCAGCTCTCCAACCGCCAGATGCGGCCTCTGCGCCGCGAAATGCAGATGGTGTTCCAGGACCCCTTTTCCTCCCTCTCCCCCCGGATGACCGTGGAACAGATCGTCGAAGAGGGGATGCGGGTGCACGGCTTAGGCGGAACTGCGCAGCAACGCCACGAGATCGTGGCCGACACCCTGATCGAGGTGGGACTCAGCCCGGAAATGGCCTGGCGTTATCCCCATGAATTTTCCGGCGGCCAACGGCAGCGTATTGCCATCGCCCGCGCCATTGTTTTAAAACCCCGGCTCCTGATCCTCGATGAGCCGACCTCGGCCCTCGACATGACCATCCAGAAGCAGATCATTGACCTGCTCCTCGATCTGCAGCAACGATACGGAATGACCTACCTCTTCATCTCTCACGACCTGCGCGTGATCCGGGCCCTGGCTGATCAGGTGGCGGTGATGCAGCATGGCCGCATTGTCGAGGCAGGCCCGGCCCGGGAGCTGTTTGCCGCCCCCCAGCATGCCTATACTCAGAGATTGTTTCAGGCGGCGCTGCATTGACAGAGCTCAAAAAAAAGGATGGTCAGAAATCCCAAACATTAACTGCCCCAGCGCACTCTCTGCTGAGGAGTGAGGCGTGACAAAGCAACAGCGACCAGGGGCGGGCAGCGGCATCTCCTGTTTGGGGCTTGTCCGTCCCCTGGTCCGGCGATATTCCCCCCGCCTGATCGGCGGCCTTCTCGCCCTGTTGACCGTTGATCTCCTGCAACTGGGCATCCCCCGGTTGGTGAAACGGGCGGTTGATCTCCTGGCCCAGGGTACGGCCAGCCAGCTTGCCCTGGCCCAAAGCGCCCTGGCCATCTTCCTGCTTGCCATAGGCATTGCCGGCTGCCGTTTTGTCTGGCGCTATCTGATCCTCGGGTTCTCCCGCCTGGTGGAGCGTGACCTGCGCGATAATTTCTTTCGCCATCTCCTCACCCTGGATCGTCCGTTTTTTCAAAAAAAACCGGTGGGCGCGATCATGGCCTTGGCCACCAATGATCTGGCCGCAGTACAGTTGGCTGGAGGCATGGGCGTGGTGGCCTGCGCCGACGCCACCATCATGGGCATAGCCGCCCTGGCCTGCATGGCCTATATCAGCCCGCAACTCACACTGATTGCCGTCATCCCCATGCCTTTGCTGGCGTTGCTGACCAAGGTGCTCTCCGCCCGGCTGCATCGCCGTTTTCTGAAAGTTCAGGAGCAGTTTTCCCACCTCACCGAATTTGCCCGCAGCACCATCACCAGTATCCGCCTGCTCAAGGCCTACACTCAGGAAGCGCCGCAGGCCGAAGGTTTCAACCGCCTCGGGCGTCAGTACCAGCAAGACAACATCCGCTTGGCCAGGGTGCACGGCACCCTGTTCCCCATTTCGGGGCTGGTGGGCAATACCAGCCTGCTGCTGGCGATCTTTTTCGGCGGGCGTCTGGTGATCGGCGGCACGATCACGGTGGGGGATTTTGTCGCCTTTATCTCCTATCTCTACCTGCTGACCTGGCCGATGATGGCAGTGGGCTGGGTGGCCAATCTTTTCCAGCGCGGACTCACCTCCCTGGGGCGGCTGGACGAGGTCATGGCAGCCAGTCCAACCCTGGCGGACCCTCCACAGCCTGTTCCCTTTCCCGCCGGGCAAACGGAGATCAGCCTGCGCAAGCTCTATTTTCAGTATGAGGGGCAGGAGCGGGCAGCCCTGTCCGAGGTCAGCTGCGTTATCCGGGCAGGGGAGATCGTCGGTCTGGTCGGCCGGAGCGGCTCAGGGAAATCCACACTCTGCCACCTTCTGGCCCGGCAGTATCCGGTGGCGGACAAGGCCATTTTTCTCAATGGGGTTGATATCAACCGGCTGTCCCTGGCTGCGATTCGCGAGCGGATTGCCTATGTGCCGCAGGACGTGCTGCTTTTTTCCGATACCGTGGCCGCGAATATCGCCTTCGGCAATCCGGAGGCCAACCGGGAACAGATCGAAGCTGCAGCCAAAATCTGCCGGATCCACGAGGAAATCCTCGGCTTCAGTGAGGGGTACCAGACCCGGATCGGGGAGCGGGGCGTCAAGCTCTCCGGCGGCCAGCGTCAGCGAATCGCCCTGGCCCGGGCCATTCTTCTCGACCGGCCCATGCTGATCATCGACGACAGCCTCTCCGCCGTGGATCTGGAAACCGAGCAGGAGATCATCTCCGGCCTGGCCATTTTTCTGCCGGGGCGAACCTGTCTCATCGTGTCGCACCGGATCGCCCCCCTGCGGGACGCGGCCCGGATCATGGTCCTGGAGGAAGGGCGGCTGCTGGCCCAGGGCAACCATGCCGAGCTGCTGGTCACCAGCGATTTCTACCGCACCATGTATCATCAGCAGCAGATGCAGCACCACCGGGAAGAGGAGCTGTAACAATGCTGGATAATTACGGCTATTTCGAAGAAGATCAACTGGGCAAGTTCGGCGATCTCAGCCTGTGGCGGCGGATCGTCTTTCTGGGCAGGCCATATTGGCTCGGGGCCTTGCTGGCCGTGCTCCTTTCCTTTGTCGTGGTGGCCTGCGGCCTGTCACTGCCTTACCTGATCCGTCTGGCCGTGGATGATTTCATCCTCAACACCGGTCCTGCAGGAGAGGTCCGCCTTGCTGGGCTCAAGCACCTGGCCCTTGTCTTCTGCGCCCTCATGGCCTTCGAGTTTTTCGGCAACTTTATTCAGGTTTTGATCCTGGAGTGGACCGGGCAAAGGATCATGCACCGGATGCGGCAGATGATGTTTGTCCATCTCCTGCATCTCGACCTGAAGTTTTTTCACCGCAATCCTGCAGGGCGACTGGTAACCCGGCTGACCAACGATATCCAGAACATGCACGAGATGTTCACCTCGGTGATCGTCACCCTGTTCAACGACGGGGTCAAGCTCCTCGGCATCCTGGGGATTCTCTTCTGGATGAACTGGCGGCTGGCCCTGGGCATCTGCCTGCTCCTGCCGCTGATGGTGGGCAACACCCTCTGGTTCAGCCGCCTGGCCCGCGACGCCTTTCGGCAGATCCGCACCCATCTGGCCCAGATCAACTCCTTTTTGCAGGAATCGCTCTCCGGCGTCTCGCTCATCCAGTTGTTTCTGCGGGAGCGCTCCAGCCAGGAGCAATTTTCCCTGCTGAACCAGGCATTTTTTGAAAAGGCCCTCTACCAGATCAGGATCTTTGCCGTGTTCATGCCGCTCATCGAGTTGATGAGCGCGTTGACCATCGGCACCATCCTCTGGTACGGCGGCAGCCAGATCATGGATGGGAAGATGACCATCGGGATGCTGGTGGCCTTTCTCTCTTACATGCGCCTCTTTTTTCAGCCCATGCGCGAGCTGTCCCAAAAGTATTCCATTGTCCAGTCGGCCCTGGCCTCGGCGGAACGGATTTTCGAGCTGCTCGACTCCAAGGAGGCCCTGCCCCTGGCCGCCTCTCCCTTAAGGCCTGCCTCCAACAATGGCGAGATCGAGTTCAGGGAGGTGCGCTTCGGCTATGAGCCGGAGCATCCGGTGCTGGAAAATTTTTCCTTGAGGATTCCGCCCGGCCAGACCCTGGCCATCGTCGGCGCCACCGGCAGCGGCAAGACCACGATCATCAACCTGCTGGAGCGGTTCTATGACCCGGATGCGGGGGAGATCCTCCTGGATGGCATCGACCTGCGCGATCTGGACCCAGACTGGCTGCGCCGCCAGGTGGGGCTGGTGATGCAGGATGTTTTCCTCATGCCCGGCTCCATCCGGGACAATATCCTGCTCGACACCAAAAAAGCGGACGAGGCCGTGTGGGAGATCCTGGACAAAGCGCAGCTGGGCCGCTTTGTCCGCCAGTTGCCCGAGGGGCTTGCTACCCGGGTGGGGGAAGGAGGCATGGACCTTTCCGCCGGGCAGCGGCAATTGCTGGCCTTTGCCAGGATTCTCGCCAGGGAACCGCGCATCCTGGTACTGGACGAGGCCACCGCCAG
>JANMTN010000019.1:0-15873 GCA_031390685.1 Desulfobulbaceae bacterium | reverse complement strand
CAGGCGCTTTCCTATCCGCCTTATGAATCTTCTGTCCGGGTGGTGCTGCTGGAGGATATCCATACCATGCGGGCGGAGGCGGCAAACAGTCTGCTGAAGACCCTGGAAGAGCCGCCGGACAATAATCTGCTTATCCTGACGGCGGCGGCGGCTCGGGACGTCTTGATTACCATAAGTTCCAGGTGTCAGGTGATTCCTTTTTTCAGTCTCGACCAGGAAGAGACGGCGCAGATCCTGTTGCGGGAATTACCTGAGCTGGACCACGAAACCGCCCGTCTCC
This sequence comes from Desulfobulbaceae bacterium, assembly GCA_031390685.1. GTDB lineage: Bacteria > Desulfobacterota > Desulfobulbia > Desulfobulbales > Desulfocapsaceae > UBA2270. Next base: position 15,593 of record JANMTN010000019.1, on the reverse strand, counting down.
TGGCCCGTCTTTCTGAGGGCTGTCCCGGTCAGGCTTTGCTCTTGTATCGAAAAGAGATGGTTGCTATCTGGCGGGAGGTGGTGGCGCTCATCTCTGATCCTGGGCATGACGGCAGCCGCGATGTGGGGATGCTGCTGCAGGCGGCTGAAACCATGGCGTCCTTGAAGGAAGATCTTCTTCCTCTCTTGGGGCTGTTGCGTATCTGGCTGCGAGATCTTCTGGTTGCTGATTCCTTGGGTCAGGATGGGCATGAATCGGTAGCCATGGGTGAGGGGTCGCGCGGGGAAAAACTGCGACTCTGGAATTTTCATCAGCTTTTTGATAAACTGCATGCGGTTGATCGAGCGGAAAAAGAACTTGGCCGGAACTGTAGTCGTACCCTGGTGTGCGAGGTGCTTCTGTTTCAGTTGCAGAAATAAGTACCAAAAATACGGGATGATTGAATATCCTTCGGTCTTCGGTCTAATCTAAACACCTGAGTTCATTTTAACTTAAAAGCAGTATACGTCTATGTCGGAACAGCAGAAAGAGAAAGCAGAGCAACAGGGGCAAGCAGGGGAAGAACAGATATCTTTTTATCGTATCAGTTTTCGGGCGCAAGGCCAGGAATTTACGGCATCGTCTGAGCTTTCCGATCTCAAGGCCCGTGAGGTGGTGATGGTCAAAACGGATCATGGCCCTGAACCGGCAATACTCATCAGTCGCGCCCCTTGCTGTCATGGCTGCGGGGTGAAACGCCATGCTACCTATGTCCTGGCCAGACGTGCGAATCAGGAAGAGATAGGGCGATATGCCAATATTACTGGCTGGGAGGCGACGGCTTTTCTGGCCTGCAAGGCTCTTATTGAGCAGCATAAACTGTCCATGCGCCTGGTGCGGGCCGAACGTTATTTTAATAGCAGCAAGATTGTTTTTTATTTTACTGCCAATAATCGCATCGATTTCCGGGATCTGGTGAAAGATCTGGTGCTGGAGTTCCATACCAGGGTGGAGATGCGGCAGGTGGGGGTGCGGCATGAGACCAAGATGATTGGCGGTCTTGGCACCTGTGGTCGGGAGTTGTGCTGTTCTGTCTTTATGGATGAGTTTGATTCCGTCTCGATCAAGATGGCCAAAGAGCAGGATTTACCCCTGAATCCTTCCAAGATATCAGGGGTCTGTAATCGTCTGCTTTGCTGTCTGACCTATGAATATTCCACCTATCGCCGGGAGCGAAAAGGGATGCCCAAGACCGGCAAGCGGATCAGGATTGGTGAAGAAGTGTTTGTGGTCAAACGGCAGAACCCTTTGCAGCAAACCCTCCAGGTCAGCGACAGCCAAGGGGAGACCCATCTGTTGACTAAAGAACAGTGGCAGACCTATGAGCCGGTAAAAGTCGAGGAAAGCGGGAAGAAGGAAAAGAAGTAAGGGCTACTTTCGCGCAGAGATGATAATTCGCGCAGAGATGATAATTTTTTGTTGTACGCAACCATGTGAGTGATGACAACCTATATTACGACCCCCATTTATTATGTGAATGCCCAGCCGCATCTGGGCCATGCCTATACCACCATTGTCGCCGATACCTACAGCCGGTTTCGCAAGGTTTGCGGGGATGATGTCCGGTTTCAGACGGGAACTGATGAGCATGGCGACAAGATCGCCGAGGCGGCGCTCAAAGAGCGGGTGTCGCCCATTGAATATGCGGACCGGATCAGCGCCCTGTACCGGGAGACCTGGCCGCTGCTTGATATCGTCCCTGACAACTTCATCCGGACTACCGATGCGGCCCATATCAAGACCGTGCAGCGCGTCCTGCAGCAGGTCTATGATCAGGGCGATATCTATTTTGGGGAATATTCAGGACTGTACTGCCAGGGTTGTGAGCGTTTTCTGACTGAAAAAGAGCTGGTCGGCGGCAACTGTCCCGACCATCTGCGCCCGCCGGAGACGATCACGGAGCAGAACTATTTCTTCCGCATGTCCAGATACCAGCAGCAGCTGCTTGATCATATCCACGCCCATCCTGAATTTATCACCCCGGAGCGTTACCGGAACGAGGTTCTTTCCTTTCTCAGCGAGCCCCTGGAGGATCTCTGTGTCTCGCGGCCCATCTCAAGGTTGATCTGGGGAATTGCCTTACCCTTTGATCATAATTTTGTCACCTATGTCTGGTTTGATGCCCTGATCAATTACCTCACCGGGCTTGACTATCCTGATGGCGAGTTGTTTCATCAATACTGGGCGGTGGCGGAACATGTGATCGCCAAGGATATTCTCAAACCGCATGCCATCTACTGGCCTACCATGCTTCTGGCCATGGGACTCCCCCTGTATCAACGGCTTCATGTGCATGGCTACTGGAATGTGGGTGAGACCAAGATGTCAAAGAGTATCGGCAATGTGGTGCGTCCGGCGGAACTGGTTGCCGAATACGGGGTCGATACGGTGCGCTATTTTCTCCTGCGCGAGATGTCCTTTGGCCTTGATGCCTCGTTTACCAGCGCCGCGATCATGACTCGCCAGAATTCGGATCTGGCCAATGATCTGGGCAATCTGTTCAGTCGCTCCCTGGCCATGCTGGAAAAATATACAGACGCCAAGGTTCCGGCCGCTGGCGCCACTGAGGATTCCGATGCGATCCTGCGCCAGACGGCTGTGCAGATGCTGTCCCAGTATCACGAGAGTATGGGGCAGTTCCAGTTTCATCGGGCCTTGCAGAGCGCCTGGGATTTGATCAGCCATGCCAATAAATATATCGTTATCAATGAGCCGTGGACCCTGGCCAAGGACCCGGTCCAGCAGCCGCGCCTGCACGCAGTGCTTTATAATCTGGCTGAATGTCTGCGTCTGCTGACTCTGGTTCTGCGGCCGGTGATGCCCCGGACAAGTCAGAAGATGGCGGCGGGCTTAGGCTTGGGTGTGGATGATCCCCGGATTGCCAATTTTTCTCAAGGCGCCGAGTGGGGATTGAGCACGGCCGGCACCAGGCTGCAGACAATAGCTGCCCTGTTTCCCCGGATGGACAAGTCTGGAAAAGAGGGTGGCGCCATCGCGGCCACCGGAACAGCAGTCCAGAAAAGCTCTCCCCAAAAAGAGAAAAAGAAAAAGGCGGTTGCGGAGGTGGGGGTGATTGAATTTGCCCAGTTTCAGCAGATTGATCTGCGGGTGGCAGAGGTGGTCCATGCTGAGCGTATTTTAAAATCAAATAAATTACTCAAGCTGACAGTCAAGGCCCCGGAAGAACGAACCATTGTCGCCGGTATAGCTGAATATTACACCCCGGAAGAGATGGTTGGGCGGCAGGTGCTCATTGTGGCCAATCTGCAACCGGTCGAGATAATGGGGGTTCAGTCGCAGGGCATGGTCCTGGCGGCCAAGACCGAGGTGGAGGGGGAAAAGCGTCTGGTCCTGACCACCGTAAGCGGTCTGGTGGCGGCTGGCAGTAAGGTGGCGTAATTTAATGATTATTTTAGCCGTCTGCGGACGATCCATTGTTTCATAAAGAGGAGTGCGAAAGATGTTTGCGATGAATAATTTTATAATAAAACTGGTTAGTTTTATAAACTTTTTATTAACAGCCTATATGTGGATGGTTGTAGGAAGGGCGGTTATTTCCTGGGTGAATGCCGATCCTCTTAATCCTGTTGTTCGTTTTTTGTATGAAGTCACTGAACCAGTGTTGAGTCGAATTCGGCGGTGGGTTCCCATTAGTGGGGGAGGGATTGATTTTTCTCCCATGATCCTCATATTCATAATAATATTTTTCCAAAGTGTTTTGTTGCCCACCTTAGTAGAACAGATAGCAAGGTGATGGGTTGAGGTCTGGCAACAAACAAGTGTCTGCATGTTGAATGAGTGAGCAGGCTACTGTTTATGCCGTTGCCATAAAATAATGTCATCGTATGGTGGCATAACCGGTATAAAGAGCTGTAACGAAAAGGTCAGGAAAGCAAGAGCCCTTTTGTAATGGTTTCTTGTTTGTTATCTGCCAGACGCCGCTTCAAAGAAACAGTCGGTAAAGATTGGCTGTTTCTTTGAAGCGGCATAAGGTGCCGTAATAAAATAAGCAAAAAAACACTGCTTATTTCATAACGGCTTCTAATACGCACAGGATACAGAGGAGTATTATGTCCACAACACCACAGATGATTACACCACAGATTATCAAGGATCAGGAGTTTCAGACTAAATTTAGAGGATATGATCCTGTTGAGGTCAAGGCCTATCTCGATCTGATTGCCGAGGAATTTTTTGACCTCCAGGAGCGTTGCCGGCTCCAGATTGATGATCTGCAGGCCTTTCATGAGGAAAAAGAAATCATTGAACAGCAGAACATCTCTTTGGAGGCGAGCAACGCCGAGTCGCGAAAAATGGCGGAAGAGCTGAGGCAGGCAGGATTGCAGATGGAGCAGAAAAATGCGACACAGGCAAAAGAGTCGGAAGGGTTCTGTGCCTGGATCACCAACCTTGAAGGGGAGAAGAAGAGACTGGAGGAAGTAGTGAGCAGTGCCAAGGCCCGGATCCAGAAGGCAGAAGGGGCCTTGTTGCAGGAAGAGGCCGAGAAAGGGATCTTGGCGCGCAAGATTGAGTTGATGGAAGCGCAACAGCGAGAAGGAAAAAAAGATGAGGTTGATTTCAGGTCAACACTGGCGGCGGCCCAGCAGTTTTGCGATGCGATGAAGGAGAAGAGCAAAGAGCAGGCTGAGCAGCTTCTCGATGCGGCCAAGGCCGAGATAGAACAAATTCGCCAGGCAGCGCACGCTGAACTTGTTCATCTGCCAGAAGAGATTGAGGCGTTGCAGCAGAAACGGGAAGAGGCACGCAAGGTCTTGCGGGCAACCCTTGAGGCCTATCTGCAGAATCTGGATATCTTTCCTGCTGCGGATGAACACAGTCCGGAACGGGAGAATGATAATCTCTTCCAGAAAATTCAGATCCTCGAAGATGGTTCGCTCAACTCTGAAGATCTTGCCGCGCTTAATAGGGAACCCGGCATTATGTCTCATTCAGACGGAGAGAAAGAACTGCTGTCTGTCTTTGAGGCCGATGAGTCAAGTGGCGATCATGCGGATGACGAGAGAATCTGAGAGTAAGGGAGTAAGCCTTGGTAACAGGATACTGTTGACAACTGGATGGCAGAATGGCTTCTTCTTGTCAACTGCTCCCTGATACGTATGCCCTTTTTGTCTTGTTTGCCGGATGGAAGGTCGCTCCTGGCCATTTACGTTCAACCTCGAGCCTCCCGTAATGGTCTGGTCTGCATTCATGACCAGGCAATCAAGCTGGCCCTGACCTCGCCACCCGTTGATGATGCGGCGAATAAGGCCCTCATCACTTTTTTTTCTTCATTGTTCAAGGTCGCCCGCCAGCAGGTTATTCTTCATAAAGGGCAGCAGTCTCGGCGGAAGCAGGTTATCATTGAGGGGCTGAGCGCAGAGGCGGTCAGGGAGCGGATTATGGCAGAGCTGCACCGTAAGGATGTTGCTTGCAAATAGCCCTGCTTTTGCAGTCTCTGTCGCAATACGTGAGATCGTTTCTGGCTCTCTGTGAGCAGATGGCGGGGGCCAAGAAGCGAAAATGAGCGACTTTGCTTTACTACTGCTGTCTCTCGTTTGATCGATCTATGCCCACCTACAGCCTTTGCGTTTTAATGTTGCCTTTATTTTTTGATAACGGCTTAGAGCTTTTTGGGGTCAAATTCCGGCTGCTGGGATAAAGCTGTGTCCACAAGCCCTTTCAGCTCGTTGCGGATTGCTTTGGCCGAAGGGATAGGAGAGAGGACCGGCAGGAACTTTTCAACGGGCCCTGGGGGCTGAATGCGCATTTTCTGTTCCATAGTGACGGCGCTATTGGTTTCAAGAGCCCCGGCCATAGGGCCAGAGCTGCCAGGGGTTGTCCCATCCATGCCGCGGAGAAAAAGCATGATGCCGCTGATGTCATTTTTTTGATAAAAGAGATTGATCTCTTCCTTGATAGTTTCCTGGTCTTCGGCAAGTTCCAGGATACGGTTCCGATAGTCGGCAACATGTTTTTCCAGAGAGTCGTAAACATCAAAAAACATATTTTGAAAGCGCCGCCTCCGGTTAAGGCCATGGACCGGAAAATCTGCCAGCACCCGCCTTCTGATGGTGGGTGATTTGCTTATGTACTGATCATAAAAAAGGATCTCGCCTAAACCAGTGATCCGGAAAAGATCATTGATCAGGGAATTATCCTGCAGCAGAACATAGATACGGACAAGGTCGAATCCGATCTTTTTCTCCAGCTCCATGGCCTCCGCAATGATGTTTTTTTGATACGTATTGGTGTCCTCTTCAATGATTTTACGAAATCCGAAATATCGATCGGCAATCTCTCTTTTGACCTCAAAGGCCAGGGTTGTATTTAGATCCAACATGAAGTCACCTTCTGCATAGAGCCATTCTCTACCAAGTAAATTCTCTTTTTATCCATAACCATTTTAGAAGTCGTTACGAAATAACCTGCCTCTTTCTTTCTGTTTCGTTACGGCTTCTTATGTCGTTCTGGCCATTCAGGCGGCCATGTTCTTTGTTCCCACCGGTTCAGTATAGTGCCTTCAGTTGCCAGATGCAATAAGTCAGTGCTCAGTGTTCAGGATGAGAGACATTGCTTTCACATGACAATGTGTGTTTTTTGGGGGGGATGAGGGACATCCCTGGTGATCCAGGCTGTTTTGAGGTGTTTATAGCCGGTGTAGTTTTGGGGCCTCTTGTGGAGAATCACCGGAGAGGGTTGTCCGGTTAAAAAATTGTAGAGTGAGCCTCTGAAAAAAACGCTCTTATTCGGCACGGAGTGCCTCGACCGGATGAAGTCTGGCGGCGCGGCGGGCGGGCAAGACCCCGGCCAGCAGGCCGACAAAGGCAGCCAACAGCTCGGCTGAGGCGACATAGGCCCAGGAGACGTGGGCGGGCAGGACCGGCACTACAAGGCTGAAAAGCCACAACCCACCTACCCCGAGACCCAGCCCGGCGAGTCCGCCGATGGCAGCAAGTATCACTGCTTCGCCCAGAAAGAGGGCGAGGATCTGGTTTCGTTCAACTCCCAAGGCCCTGAGCAGGCCGATTTCCCCGGTTCGTTCATTGACGGTGATCGACATGATGGTCAGGATGCCGACCCCGCCAACGAGCAAGGATATCCCTCCCAGCGCCCCTACGGCGATGGTCAGGGTATTCAGAACCCCGCCCAGTATCTCCAGCATCTTCTCCTGAGTGGTGATGGTGAAATCCTCTTTGCCGTGACGGGCCTGCAAGGCCTTCCTGACCTGCTCGGCAACGACGCTGGAACTGCTGCCGGCGGTATGGAGCAGGTCTATCTCCATGAGACTTTCCCGGTTAAACAGGGCCATGGCCTTAGCAGCAGGGATATAGACGGCGTCGTCAAGATCAAAACCCAGCATCTGCCCTTTTGATTCCATGGAGCCGATGACCCGGAAAAGCTCGCCGCCTATGCGGATACGCATTCCAAGTGCCTGATTACTGCCGAATAACTCCTGCCGCACCTTGCTGCCCAGCACCACAAAGGAGCGGGCAGACCGCGGAGGATCATCGGGGAGAAAGCGGCCGGCCGCCACACCAAACCTCCAGACCCGGGAGGCAGAGGCATCCACCCCATAGACGGTGGCTCGTCTCTGATGTTTGCCGGCCTCTATGGCGGCATTGCCCTGCAGCACCGAGACCACATCAAGGATCTGGGGTAATTGCTTGAGGCTGGCGGAGTCCTCGATGGTTAATGGCCGGACATTGCTGAGCAGGGCCCCGGGGACACCATGGGTGGTAATCTTGCCGGGGTTGATGGCGATCAGGTTGGTGCCGAACTGGGTGAATTCGCCCAGGACAAAGTGATGCAGGCCCTCTCCCAGCGAGGTGAGTAAAACCACGGCGCCTATACCCACGGCAATGCCCAGAGCAGTGAGAAAACTGCGCAGGCGCTGGGCGCGTATGCCATTGAAGGTGTACCGGAAAAAATCTTGTATTTGCATGTTCCGCCTCTGGAGCAGCAGGAGCCGTTTAGAAGGTCAGGTTATCTGTTTACAGCGGTTTAACGCCGCATCAGGGCGAAGGCTGGTTCCAGATCGGCGGCCCGGCGCGCCGGTAATACGCCAAAGAGAACCCCGGTGATCAAGGCCACTCCCAGGGAGATGGTTGATGACCAGGGGGCAAGCTGCAGCGGAAACTGTGGAAACAGAAAAGCTGCCAGCCGCATGCCGAGCAGGGCCAGGATCAGTCCGATTCCGGCCCCGATGGACGACAGGATGGTTGATTCGGTGAGAAACAGCCCCAGGATCTGGCTTCGTGACGCCCCCAGGGCCTTGAGCAGGCCAATCTCGGCCCGGCGATTGGAGACCGCCACCAGCATGACATTCATGATCATGATCCCGGCCACCACCAGGCTGATGGCGGCAATGCCGGCCACGGACATGGTCAGCGCCTTGAAGATCCGGTCAAAAGTGGTCAGGACCGCGTCCTGGGTAATGACCGTGATATCATCCTCGCCCTCATGGCGAATCCGGATGATGTCGAGAATGGATTGCCGGGTCTGTTCCATTCCCCCTGAAGTTGTGGCCTCCACCAGAATACGAAACAGCGAGGAGGTGTTGAAAAGCGCTTGCGCCGAGGCCACCGGAATGATGACCACCTCTCCCAGATCCTCACCAAGGGAGACGCCAGGGGAGGACAGAACCCCGATCACCCGGAAACGACGGTCCCCGATGCGCAGCCATTTACCTATGGCCGCTTGGTTGCCAAAAAGTTCTTTCTTGCCCTTGAGGCCGATCACACAGACGGCCTCGGCGCGAGTCGGCTCGCCTGGCGGCAGGAAAGATCCCTGGCTTAAGGCAAGGTGGCGGATCTCGTGCAGTTCGGAAGTGGAGCCCAGAATCAGCAGCTCCCGCTCCAGGTGGCCTACGGAGACCGGCGCGGAACCGGCAATGATGGGAGCTATCCGGCGAACGGTGCGGGCCCGGGTCAGCGCCATGGCGTCTTCCAGGGTCAGATCGCGCGGGGTCTCGCCCAGCAGGGGCGGAGCGCCGCCGGTGGTCTCTGAGCGTCCGGGCAGGACGATAAGAAGGTTGGTGCCGAGGCTGGCAAACTGGTCGATCACATAGCGCCTGGCGCTGTCGCCAAGGGAGATGAGGACGACAACGGAGCTGACCGCTATGGCCATGGCCAGCAGCATGAGCAGGGTGCGGCCGCGGTTGGCCGTGGCCGCATGCATACTGAAGAAAAAAATATCGCGGATCTGCATGGGGTGTTCCGGATGCGCAATTTTTTCATTCCCATTCATCGGTCATCCTCAATGTGGCCATCAACCATCAGGATCTGGCGCCGGGCCCGCCTGCCCAGTTCCGGGTCGTGGGTGACCATGATCAGGGTGATCCCTTGCCGGTTCAGTTCTTCGAGGATCTCCATCACCTCGATTCCGGCATTGCGGTCAAGGTTGCCGGTAGGTTCATCGGCCAGGATCACCGCGGGCTGCATGATCGTGGCCCTGGCAATCGCCACCCGCTGCCGCTGTCCGCCTGACAGTTGATCGGGCCGATGCTGGGTCCGATTGCTAAGGCCAAAAGCGGCAAGGGCCGCGGTGACTCTGGTCTGCCGTTCCTCTTGTTTCATGCCGGAGAGCATCAGGGGCAAGGCGATATTTTCAAAGGCGGTCAGGCGCGGCACCAGATGAAAAAACTGTAAGACAAAACCAATCTTGTGGCGGCGAATGTTGGCCTGCTCTTTTTCGTCCAGCTCCGAGACCAGGGTTCCGTTCAGTTCATAGGACCCGGCGTCCGGTCGATCAAGGAGGCCCAGAATATTGAGCAGGGAGGACTTGCCTGAACCGGATGGCCCCATGATGGCGATATGGTCACCGGCGGCGGCGGTCATGGACACATCATGGAGGGCATGGACCTCTTCATCGCCTACCAGGAAGACCCGTTCAATGTGTTGAAGGCTGATCATTTCTTTGTCGATTTTTAGGGACCGTTACGAACCATTACATTTTTTATTCATTTCGTTACGAACCCTTATGCCGTTTATTGTAAGAGAATGTTATAATTATTTATTTGCAACGGCCTCTTGCGAAACCCTGGCCCGGATCCCGTCTTTGAGGCCGGGTTGATCGATGGAAAGGACAACCATTTCGCCTGGCTGCAACCCTTCTCTGATCTCGGTTCGATCCCAGTTGCTCAGTCCTGGGCGGATGGTTCGTTCTTCCAGTCGTCCAGTTTTGGGCTGATAAACAAAGAGCCTGTTTTCCGGCAGCAGGGCCTGGGTGGGGATACGCAAGGTGTTGCTGCGTTCCTCGAGGATGATCTCGACATCGGCGCTGTATCCGGCCAGGAGGTTTTGCCCTTCTTTCAGGTCGGTGAATTCGACCTCCACCTCTACGGTACGGGCCTGTTTTTCCAGGTCCAGGACATAGGGGGCAATCCGGCGGACCCGAGCGGTAAAATACTGGTCACTAAAGGCGTCCATGGTGACCCTGGCCCTGGCGCCCACCTTGACGTTGGCCGCGTCAACCTCATCGATGGGGGCGGTAACGTAGAAACAGGAGGTGTCAAGCAGTTCGATGGCGGGCAGGGTGGGGATGCCTGGCGGTGAGGGGGTGACATATTCGTTCAGCTCGCCACGGATCTCGGCGATAATGCCGGGGAAGGGCGCCAGCAGGCGAGTCCGCTCCAGTTGGGACGAGATGACAGCCAGTCGGGCATCACTGGTCTCGGCAGTGGCCAGGGCTGCCTGATAGGTGAATTTCTGGGCCTCGGCCGTACTTTTTGCCTTGTCCAGCGTCTCTTCGGAAATGGCGGCAATCTTTATCAGGTGCTGGAGGCGTTTTGCCTCACGGCCGGAGTTTTCCGCCTGCACCCGGGCCGATTCCGTTAGGGCCCGGGCTGTTCTGGTCTCACTGGCCGCCAGGTTTTTTTCGGCAATCAGGTCTTTGTTCCACAGTTCCAGCAGAAGCTGGCCTTGTTCAACCTTGTCACCTTTTTTTACGGCCAGGACGCTGAGCTGCCCGCCGATGGCGGGAGAGAGATGGGCCTGACGGCAGGCCTTCAGGGTCCCGGCCCGGGTATTGGCGACAACTTTTTCGACAGCGCCTCGTTCAACAGGCGCAACAATGACCTCAATTTCCTTGGGAGAAAGGCGGTACCAGACAGTGGCGCCAATGAACAGGAGAACGGCGAGGGTGATCCAGATGATACGGTATTGAGACATGATTTCTCCATTTTTATCATGGATGGGCTTGGCAGTGACTCAGGTTGTCGTGACAGAAGGACCTTTCTCTCCACGTACCAGTCTGGCCCCGAAAAATCCATCGCTGGAAGGCCCGGGCCGGGGGGCGAAAAATCCATCTCTGACCAGTTCTTGTGCTGGTTGCGGCAGAAAAGGGGTGCAGTCTTCGGTCATAAAATCAGGGTGGAGGTCAAGGAAGATAGCTATAACCTCCTCGTTTTCCTCGGGTTCCAGCGAGCAGGTGGCATAGACCAGGGTACCGCCAGGCGCGAGAAGTTTTGCCGCCTGTTCCAGCAGCGCCAGTTGGTTTTCTTGAAAGCGGGCAAGTTCATGCTCTTGCCGGTTCCAGCGGATGTCAGGGTGTCGGCCGGTGACCCCGGTGCCGGAGCAGGGGGCGTCAACGAGGATGCCGTCAAAACGGGAGTCGCAGCTTTGGGTAAAGCGCTCCAGATCCATTTCATACAAGGTGACAGGGGCGTCAGGATGGAGGCGCTGCCTGTTGTCGCGGAATTTCTGCTGACGTTGCAATTCGGGTTCCACGGCGGCGATGGTGGCATGAGCGGAGGCGCAGAGCTGGACCAGACAACTCGTCTTACCGCCAACTCCGGCGCAGGCATCCAGGTACCGGCCGTTTTGGATGATGGGGGTCAGCAGCAGCGCTATCAATTGGGCCGCTTCATCCTGGATCTGGAAGTGGCCCTGGGCGAATCCCGGTAGTCTGTTTATGGCCCCATGAAATTCAGGCAGGATTAAGGCATCTTCGCTGTATGCTCCTGGCCGCACCACGATCCCTTCCTGCGCAATGGCGGCCATCAACTGAATTTTGGTGGTAATACAGGTATTGACGTGCAGGATCAAAGGTGATTGCAGGTTGTTGATCGCACAGATTCGCCGCATCTCTTCATGGCCGTATCTTTCCTGCCAGCGTCTGACCAGCCAGTCCGGGTGATTGAGAAAGGGGGTTCCAGAGCTGTCCCCGCGGAGCCGGGCGGTTAGTGTTTGCTTCTGACGCAGGCTTTCCCTGAGGACCCCATTGACAAAGCCCTGGAGATTTTTTGGCAGGCGGGCTGTCTGCAGGGCCTTGACCGACTCATTGACCGCTGCGGACTCAGGGATACGATCCAGGAAAAATATCTGGTACAGTCCGGTCAGCAGGGCCTTGTGAACAAAGGGTTTTATCCTGGAGAGAGGCTGCCGGCAGAGAGATTGCAGCAGGGATTCGAGGGCGTGTCGCTGCCGCAAAACGCCGTAGATGATAGTCATGGCCAGATGGCGTTCGCTGCCGACGAGGGCGCATTGCGTGGCTACCTTGTCAAAGAGTGAACCTGCCGGCAAGTGGGTGCGTTCGAGCTGACAGAGGGTCTCGATTGCCGCATAGCGGGCTGTCTTCTGTTGGGTATTAGGCAAAGGCTGGCCACAAGGTCAGGGGGATACCAGGCTGTCAATGGTGGCGACAAGCTCGGTTATTGGTGATTGTTTGGAGACCAGGGTATGCAGGGAATGGCCGCCTCCAAGCTGGTTTACCTCTTCCGGGCTGACCATGCCGGAGAGATAGAGAATGGGAATCCCGGCGGTCTGCGGGTCTTGTGCCAGGGTAGTTGCCAGTTCAACCCCATGGATTTCCGGCATATTGATGTCGAGAATAGCCAGATCCGGCCGTTCCGATTTTATCAGCGCCAGGGCGGACTCGCTCTGGGAGCTGGTGATGACCAGGAATCTGCCGGATGCCTCAAGCTGCATCTTCAGCAGATCGCAAAGATCTTGATCGTCATCAATCAGGACAATTTTTTTTATTTTTTGCATGGTTTTTTTTCTTCCGTGGAATTAATCTTAGATTTTAATGTTTCGTCATTCCGGCCTCCGCTGGAATGACGGGGGTGACGTTAGCCGTCGGTGTCATCTGTCTTCTGATAGTGGATCTGGACGGTGTCAAGATAGATGGTAATCTCATCGATCAGGTGTTTCGCCTGGATCAGGTCATGGGCCTCTGCCGATTTTTCGAGGGCCAGGCAGAGGTTGCCAAGATGGGTGAATCCATACATCCAGGAGGTGCCCTTGACGGTGTGCGCCTGTTTTTTGAGAACCTGCATTGCCCCTGTCTTCAGGGTTGCGAGCATCTTTTTCGCGTCTTGCTTTTTGTTGATCATGAACCGGGGGATGAGTTTGGCAAGCTTCTGGTCCAGGATCAGTTTGTTGGGGTCGTCTTTCCCGTCCGTGGCCCCGGCCGGCGCCATGGCCATGGCAACAGGTTCCGTCTGGATCTGGTTCATGAGCTGAAGATGGGTGGCAATGGTCTCGATCAGTTTTGATTTTTTCACGGGCTTGGTCAGAAAATCGTTGCATCCCGCGTCGAGGCACTTTTTCTTGAAACGGATAAAGGCGTGGGCGGTCAGGGCGATGATAGGGACGGGAGTCCGCTTATGCTTTTGTTCCCATTGCCTGATTTTCTGGGTGGCCTCATAGCCATCCATGACCGGCATCTCAATGTCCATAAGGATCAGGTCATAGGGCTTGGCGCAGAAGGCCTTGACCGCCTCCTGGCCATTTTCTACCGTCTTCAGGGTAAACGGGGTGTTGCGAAGGTAGAGATGAATGAGGTTGCAGTTGTCTTTATTGTCATCAACCAGGAGGATGCGGGCGGCCGGCAGCAGGTCGCAGCTGGCTGATTGTAACTCACTGTTGGTATTGATTTCCGGACGGGGTGCTGTCGCTTGTGAAAAAGGAATGGTGAAGAAGAAGGTGGAACCTTCTCCTGGCTGGCTTGTCAGCCAGATGTGGCCTCGCATGATGTTTAGGAGCTTCTGGCAGATGGTGAGGCCCAAGCCGGTGCCGCCATATTTACGGGTGGTGAGTGAATCCGCCTGGGTGAAGCTGTCAAAGATCAGTTGCTGCTTGTCGGCGGGGATGCCAATGCCGTTGTCCTTGATGGCAAAAAGCAGCTCCTGGTCAGGGCCAGGTTGAGACTTTGTCGAGACCGTGATCTCAACCTGGCCCTTTTCGGTGAATTTTACGGCGTTTCCAACCAGGTTGAGCAGGATCTGGCGCAGGCGGGTGGGATCGCCGTTGAGATAAAATGGGACGTCGCTGTCTATATGGGTGCTGATAGTGGTTTCCTGTTCATCGGCCCGCAGGGAAACAATGGTGGTGACCGATTCGAGCAAGGTGGGGAGATCAAAATCGATGGTCTCAAGCTCGGTCTGGCCAGCCTCTATTTTAGAAAGATCAAGGATGTCATTGATGATCTCGAGCAGGCTTTCGCCGGCAGAACGGAAGATGCGGACATATTCGCGCTGTTCTTCAGAGAGAGTTGTTTCCGCCAGGACTTCGGCCATGCCGATAATGGAATTGAGAGGAGTTCTGATCTCATGACTCATGGAGGCCAGGAATTCACTCTTGGAGCGGCTGGCATCGAGGGCCAGCCGGCTGAGCCGCTTGTTTTCCAGGAGGGTGTCGTGCAGTTGGATGTGGGTCCTGACTCTGGCCAACAGTTCCTGCTGGTTGAAGGGTTTGATGATATAGTCCTGACCACCGGCGTCAAAACCCTTGACGATATCGGTCTGCTGGGACAAAGAGGTGAGAAAAATGACCGGGATATCCTGATATTTTTTGTTTTTTTTGAGTTTGCGGCAAAAAGAGAAGCCATTAGTACCTGGCATCATGACATCGAGAAGGATGATGTCAGGCGCCAGGGTGCGCAACAGCTTCATGGCCTCTTCCGCGTTGCCGCCGAGCATGACTTTATAATCAGCCTGTTCCAGGACGGCGACAAGCGGCGTCCGGGTGACCTTGTTGTCATCAATGAGAAGAACGGTGTGCACAGGTGTTGGCATGGCCCGAACAGGAGGTGAATGTTAATGGGTATTTACGATAATTTATGCTATTTTGTGAGTCATTGGTTTATTCCTTGAATGATAGTATAAAAGTGTACCATAAGAAAAGAGAGAATGAAATCTCTCTTTGAGAGAAAGGTGAACAGCAAGAGAGTGAGGGGTGGAGAGGCATGAAGATTCACTGGTTGCAGCATGTTGCTTTTGAAGGGCTTGGCAGCATCGAGAAGTGGGCGCAGGAGAAGGGGCATGCGTTGAGCTGTACCCGGCTTTTTGCCGGTGAACTCTTGCCGGCACTGGAGGCATTTGACCTGCTCATTGTCATGGGTGGGCCCATGGGCGTCCATGATCAGGATAAATATCCCTGGCTCCGGGAAGAGAAGACCTTTTTGCGCCGGGTGATTGCGGCAGGCAAGCCGGTGCTCGGTGTATGCCTGGGGGCGCAGCTGCTGGCCGATGTCCTGGGGGCGCAGGTGATGGCCAATACGGAAAAAGAGATCGGCTGGTTTCCGGTTGAGCGGGCAAGCGGTGTTCCGGCACG
>JANMTN010000359.1:0-12075 GCA_031390685.1 Desulfobulbaceae bacterium | reverse complement strand
GTTTGAAGTTTCACTGCGTATGATTATATTTCAGTATGTGTTGTGATACTATAATATCTTTTATTGTGTTATTTTCAGGATTGTAAAGTTTTCAATATATCAGCTTTAGATAAGCCGCCGGATCGGGCCCTCGGAGGAAGGTCAATAGGAGCCTGCCTATGAGCCTGTCGGAGCGAGTCGGCAACCAGTTCTCGAACGGTCTTGAGTCAGTTGTTTTTGCAGTTATCTGCTTTGGGGGATCAAAATTCAGCGGATATCTTCACTGTCCACATAGGCGTAGGCGCTGTGCTTGTGAATGGATTCAAAACTCTCTACGCCGGCGGAAAACCAGGTGATGTCGGGGTGGGCCAGGCAGGTTACGGCAACCTTGCGCACCACATCCTCGACAAACATGGGATTGTTATAGGCCTGTTCGGTTACATATTTTTCATCCGGGCGTTTCAGCAGGGCATAGACGGGGCAGGATGCCGACTGTTCAACCATGTCAATCAATTCCTCCACCCAGATAAATTTTCTGAATTTCACATTGAGGCTGACTTCCGCCCGTTGATTATGGGCCCCGGCAGCGCTGATCTCCTTGGAACAGGGGCAGAGGGTGGTAACCGGCACCAGCACCGAAAGGATAAAGCCTTCATCTCTTCCCCCGGCTATACTGCCGGTAAATGTGCAATTATACTCCATGAGACTGCGGGTCCCCGTGACCGGGGCCTTTTTTTCAATAAAATAGGGAAAGGACATGACAATGCTGGCGGATTCAGCCTTGAGTGCCCCTCTGACCTCTTCCAGCAGTGTGGAAAAGATGGTTACGCTCATCTCGTCCATGTACTTGTTTAAGGCCTGCGTGAAGACCGTGACGCAGCTTTCCCGGTAGCTCCCCGGCATGCAGGCCTGCATGCTGACCGTGGCCACGGTGTTCTGCAGGCCGCCATTTTTTTCGCGGATACGCACCGGAAGCTGGATATCCTTGATGCCAACGGCCTGGATGCTCAGGGGAATCATCAGGTTAACTTCTGAGCTGTCGGGAATCCCTGACCCCCAGGGATTTATAGATTTCCTGGGTCGCAGTTGAGCAGTTCAGGGTGAAAAACTGGATTCCGCGGACATCGTGATCCAGCAGATCACGAATCTGCTCCGTTGCCCAGTGGATGCCTACCTTTTCCACATACTCATTATTCTCGGCCCGAAAAACCGCCTTGAGCAGCCGGGCAGGGATATGGGCGCCGCCGGCAAGCTCGGCGGTACGGATAAGTCCGTTTCTGGTGATAACCGGCATGATGCCGGCGATATTCGGCACATGGATGCCTGCCAGTTCGCAGCGTTCGCAATAGTCATAAAAATCGCGGTTATCAAAGAAGAGCTGGGAAACAATGTAATCGGCCCCGGCATCGACCTTGGCCTTCAGGTACTCTATTTCCTGTAAGCGATTGGGGGTGGCGGGATGTCCTTCAGGAAATCCGGCGACTCCAACACACATTTCCGGGAAATGTTTCTTGATATAGGCCACCAGGTCTGCGGCATGGTCGAAGCCGTCTTCCGGCTGCACAAAATCAGCCATTCCCCGGGGAGGGTCACCGCGCAGGGCCAGGATGTTGCGAACTCCTGCCTCCCGGTATTTTTCCAGAATTCCATGCATCTCCTGCCTGCTTGAACCGACGCAGGTGAGGTGAGAAACAACGGTAATGTCAGTCTCTTTCTTGATTCTGACCACCAGATCATGGGTGCGGTGGCGGGTGGTGCCGCCCGCGCCGTAGGTCACACTCACATATGAGGGTGCAAGCGGCATCAGGTTGCCAATAGTGGTCAGCAGACGATCAGCGGCAGCATCTTCTTTGGGTGGAAAGAATTCAAAGCTGAACGTAGTTTTGTGTTGGGCAAGAAGGTCTTTTACAAGCATGGAGATCCCTGATTAGATAAAAATGGTAAAAAGATTGATAACATCTGTACTCGAACGATAAATAATTCTGTTTACTCTTTTTTTAGCTGTTCGACAATGCAGAAATTCAGGGGCTGTCAAGGAC
Source organism: Desulfobulbaceae bacterium (assembly GCA_031390685.1). GTDB lineage: Bacteria > Desulfobacterota > Desulfobulbia > Desulfobulbales > Desulfocapsaceae > UBA2270. Next base: position 10,057 of record JANMTN010000359.1, on the reverse strand, counting down.
TGGGCGGTGTCTTTTTCCATGCGTTCCCCGCTTATTCGGTGTAAACTTCTTTTTTGATGTGTTGCGGTCCGGTGTTCAATTGATGGCAATATATTGTGCGTGGAAATGAGTGAAGTGACAGAAGCAGACAGGCGGGTGCGGATTGACAAGTGGCTCTGGGCGGCCAGATTCTTCAAGACCCGAACCCTGGCGGCCCAGGCGGTCAACGGCGGTAAGGTGCAGGTGAATGACAGCCGGGCCAGGTCGTCACGGATCGCCCAGATCGGTGATGTGTTGCGCATCAGGCGTGGTGTGGTCGAATTCACCATAACGGTTCTTGGCCTTTCCCCGTACCGGCGTCCGGCGTCCGAGGCGAGGCTTTTGTATGAAGAGTCTGAGCAGTCGGTGCAGTTACGTCAGGAGGCGGCCAGGATTCGGGCCTTGCTTACAGCCGGTCAGGCCATGCCTGCCAAAAGGCCTGACAAGAGGGACAGACGGAAAATCAGGGAATTTACCCGCAAGGATGAAGAACCTCTGTAGGGTATCGCAGATTCTTGAATATTTTTGAATACATCATTGAGAGAAGGAGTTGGTCATGAACAAAATAACACGGGCGTTGATCAGTTTGACCGATAAATCAGGGATTGAGGGGTTCGCCAGAGACCTGGACGACCTTGGAGTGGAGCTCCTTTCCACCGGCGGCACGGCCAAAAAAATACGGGAGGCAGGCATTGCGGTCAAGGATGTGTCCGAGTTTACCGGGTTTCCGGAAATGCTTGATGGCCGGGTCAAGACCCTGCATCCCAAGGTCCACGGCGGTATCCTCAATCAGAGGGACAATGCGGAGCATCAGCGGCAGTGCGTGGAACACGACCTGAAGCCCATTGATCTTATTGCCGTCAACCTTTATGCCTTTGACAAGACCGTTGCTGATCCCAAGTGTACGCTGGCTGATGCCATCGAAAATATAGATATTGGCGGCCCCACCATGCTCCGGGCCGCGGCCAAGAACTTCCATGATGTCACCGTGATCGTTGATCCGGCTGACTATCCGCAGGTCATAAAAGAGATCAGGGCGCAGGGAAACACCACCCTCAAGACCAGATTCCGTCTGGCGGCCAAGGTCTTTGCCCTGACCGCAAAATACGATACCGCGATCTCCGCCTGGCTGGACCAGGTGGACGTGGAAACTAATCCTTATTTTGCGGATAAGCCGCTGTAAAAAAAATAATATCGCTGTTTGGATGTCAAAAACGGCACAAGGAACCGTAACGAAATGGCCAAAAAAGGAGAGGTTATTCCGTTACAGCTCTTGAGGAGTAAGCAAATGTTGAAGATAGCAGTTCTGTTGTCCGGGAGCGGCCGGACGCTTGATAATTTTCATGAGCGTATCGGCAAGGGAACGCTTGCTGCGGAAATTCTGGTGGTTGTCTCCAATGTCCGTGACGCGCTGGGGTTAAGCAAGGCGAAAGAATATGGCTATCCCGCCTTTTATGCTGCCGGCAATGAGGCGATCAATGCGATCTTGCAGGAATATCCCGTGGATATTATCTGCCTGGCTGGGTTTCTGAAACTCTATGAGCCGCCGCCGGCCCTGGCCCGCTCGGTGATCAATATCCATCCATCTTTGATTCCGGCCTTTTCCGGTGATGGTTTTTATGGTTCACGGGTGCATCGGGCGGTCAAGGAGCGCGGGTGTCTGGTCAGCGGTTGTACCGTCCATTTTGCCAGTGAGGTCTATGACGAAGGGCCTATCATACTCCAGAAGAGTGTTGATCTGGAGTATGACGAGACTTCTGAGACCATCGCGACCAAGGTCTTTGCCGCCGAGTGTGATGCCTTTCCCGAGGCCCTCAACCGGGTCAATGAAAAAGGAATAGATTTTTTCTGGAAGCGGGTGCGGCCATGAGCAACGAGTCACGCATCATCCTCACTGCCCAGGAAATGGACCTGGCCTTGAAAAGAATTGCCCTGCAGATCCTTGAGCGTAATCATTCTGCCAGTGATCTGGCCATTGTCGGTATCCATACCTGCGGAGTGAATCTGGCGGAGCGGATCAGAAAAATTATCCAGGAGCAGGAGGGGGTGGAGATCCCTTTTGGCACTCTGGATATCACCCTGTACCGTGATGACTGGAGCCTGATCTCGCAGAATCCGGTGGTTCGCACCACTGATCTCTCTTTTATAGTGGAAGGAAGCAGGTTGATTCTGGTGGATGATGTCCTGTTCACGGGCCGCACCATCAGGGCGGCCATGGATGCCATTATGGATTATGGCCGTCCGCACTCCATTCAATTAGCGGTACTGGTTGACCGGAGTGGCCGTGAACTTCCCATCCAGGCCGATTATACCGGGATGCAGATAACAGTGTTTCCCCATGAGCGCATTCAGGTGTTGCTCAAGGAACATGACGGTCACGATGAAGTTGTGATCCAGAGAAATAATTGATGGCGCAACGCAGTATTTGGGCCTTTTCGCTTAGCCATCCCCTGAATAACTCTTTATAAATTAATCCTGCTTAAGACCATATGGAATTACTCGCCCCTGCCGGCAATATGGAGTCCTTTCGGGCTGCCGTTGACGCTGGCGCTGACGCCGTGTATGTCGGCGCCCCTGGCTTTAACGCCAGGAACCTGGCCCGTGACCTTCGCCTGGATGAGATCGCCGCCATGATCCACTACTGTCGGCAGCATGGACTGAAACTGTACCTTGCCGCCAACAGTCTGGTCAGGGAGCAGGATCTACCCCAGGTAATTGAAACCCTGGCCATCCTGGAAGAGCTGAAGCCGGACGCCCTCATTGTTCAGGATCTGGGGGTGATCAAACTGGTACAGGACTATTTTCCCGCTCTTCCGCTCCACGCCTCGACCCTCATGGCCGCTCATAATTCTGACGTGGTCCGTTCCTTTACCGATATGGGCTTTGAGCGCGTGGTGCTCGCCCGTGAGCTGACCGTAAAAGAAATCAGCGCCATCTGTAAAAAGACCGGGACCGAGATCGAGGTCTTTGTCCATGGGGCCATGTGTTTTTCCTATTCGGGCCTCTGTCTTTTTTCCTCCTTCCTCGGCGGCAAGAGCGGCCTGCGTGGCCGCTGCGTTCAGCCTTGCCGGCGCCAGTACACCTGGGAGGCAAAAGGCGGGCTCAAAGCTGGTATGAAAGGCGGCAAAAAGGGCGGTCAGGAGTCCTCCCGCGCCCAGAGCGGTAAAGGGGGCTATCTCTTCTCCATGAATGATCTGGGCGGGCTTGAGGCCGTACCCCTGCTTGTTGAGGCAGGGGTTGCATCTCTGAAGATTGAAGGGCGGCTGCGTACGGCCCATTATGTCTCCCATGTGGTCCAGGCCTACCGGATGGTGATTGACGCCGATGCCGGCAGTTTCCCCTCGGTGCTGAAAAAAGCCCGACAGCTTGCGGAAAAGGCCATGAGTCGCAAGGTTGGTCCCGGCTATTTTCTGTCTCCACAACCAATGGAAGCGATTACTCCCTATCATTCCGGGAATATTGGTCTGCATCTTGGCCGGCTGGAAGCGGTAAATCAGAAAAAAAATGGTTGCTATGGAACCCTGAGCTTAAAAGATGAGCTGGAGACAGGAGACCGGTTGCGTCTGCATCTGGAGGCATCAGGCGAACGCCACAGTTTTACCCTGCAGGAGATGCTCAAGGGCCAGGACCTTGTTGAGAAGGCCCAGGCCGGGGATAAGGTTCAGATTGCCCTGCCGCCGGATCTTGTCCCGGCAGGGGCCAGGATGATTGATCTGTATAAGGTGGATGTCCGCACCAGGTCACAGGTTGGGGAGTTTGGGATCCCTGGGATTCGGGAGATGAAGGACTGTGTCGTCAAGGCCCAGGAAACACAGCGGAGACGCATTGCGACCATCTGCGGGGAGGTCTGTTTGACTGCCGACAAGGACGCAAGGCTGCTGCCCGTTGACAAGAGAGGGAAGGGTGATGGCAAGCCGCGGGCCACGTCACGGAAAACCGGGCCGGTCAAGGTGAAACTGCCTCTGGAGTGGTGGCTGAAGACCGATTCCCTCAAGGTCTTACAGGAGCGGCTGCCTTTTACCCCTGACCGTTTTCTGGTGCCTCTCGATAAAACTACTGTCAGCCAGGCTGGGCAGATCAAACGCTATATGGGATCTGGCGTACGCAATATAACCTGGTGCCTGCCGCCTCTCCTGTTTGAGTCAGAACTGGCCCAGGTTCAGAAACAGCTCACCATTCTCGTGCGTTCCGGTTTCAAGAGTTTTCAGATCGGTCACATCAGCCAGGCCTGGATGTTTCGAGGGGAGAGGGTGCATTTATCCTGTGATTATACCATTAACCTCATGAATAATCAGGCCCTGGCCGCAGTCGAACATCTGGGGGCGGAAGCGGCCCAACTGTCCATTGAATCAGACCGGGCACTGCTTGTCGATATGATCAAAGGCAGTCGGGCCAATTATCAGCATATTCGCAGGGGGCTTACGGTTTATGGAGCTCCGGCCCTGTTTACCGCCAGGCTCGCGGCCCGTCATTTCCAGTATGATCGAATCTTGCTCAGCCCCAAGGGGGAAGCGTTCACCATGCACAAGAAAGACGGGTTGGTCAGAACCGTGCCCCGCCGGCCATTCTCGCTGCTGCCGTATCTGGGAGAATTTCGGGATATAGGGCTTGACTATGTGGTCGTTGATCTCTGCAATCTCCCCACGGGCCAGCAGGATATGCTGGCCCTGGCCGACAGACTCAGCGGGGCAGGCAGGGTGGCAAAGCTTCCCACCTTTAACTATCTTGGTGTTTTGGAGTAGGTTGCCTTGCAAAGCATGGTCTCTTGTTATTTGTGAGAAATGGCTTCTCGCTCCTGCAGGTGGCAATGGTTGATTGGGATGTTTGAACAATGGTATAAGGAGTGAGTTAAGGTACATCATGGTAATTTGATCAGGGACGTATTGAAAAAGCATCGGTAAACCGGATTGGACGTTGGGTTGTTGATGCTTTTTTTTTGCGGGCAGTCGAGGGCAAAAGGGATGCAACGTAAGGAAGAGAAAGGGGAGTTTGTCTGATTGTGTCGCTGCATGGTTACGAAACAAAAAAGGGTTTCAACCTTGCGGCTGAAACCCTTGAATTTGCTGGCGGAGCGGACGGGGTTCGAACCCGCGACCTCCGGCGTGACAGGCCGGCATTCTAACCAACTGAACTACCACTCCATAACACTGAAAAAACTAAAAATTGAATGGTGGGCGGTACAGGGATCGAACCTGTGACCCTCGGCTTGTAAGGCCGATGCTCTCCCAGCTGAGCTAACCGCCCCCGCAATCAATCGTGGAAATCTTTTTAACAAGAACCCCGGCTGGCGTCAAGAAAAAAGAATCAGTGGTGGCCATTATCTGTTGATAATGCCACCTCTCCATAGGCAACAGGAACCGGAAGGTCTTTGAAAAGCGTCTCTCCCTTTTTGAGGATAATTGCCCGCTCAAGAACATCATCCACATACTCCAAGCACTCGATCACCAGACTCTTTCTGATATTGGCAGGGACATCTTCCAGGTTTCGTTCATTGTCCTTGGGGATCAGGACATGGGTAATATTACCGCGTTTGGCGGCCAGCAGTTTTTCTGTCAAACCACCAATGGGCAGGATACGGCCCCTGAGGGTGATTTCACCGGTCATGGCGATCTCGTGACGCACCGGGGCCTTGATCAATGCCGACACCAGGGTGGTGGCAATGGTGATCCCGGCCGATGGCCCATCTTTCGGGATAGCCCCTTCCGGGACATGGATATGAATATCGAGCTTCTGATAAAAATCAGTCTCCAGCCCTAAACGCAGGGCCCGGGAACGCACATAACTCAAGGCCGCCTGGGCAGACTCCTGCATCACATCACCCAGTTTACCGGTAATGGTCAACTTGCCGGTCCCCGGCATCAGGGTGGCCTCAATCTGCAGCAACTCCCCGCCTACCTCGGTCCAGGCCAGTCCGGTGGTAAGTCCTATCTCATCACGCTCTTCCGCCAGGCCAAATCGATATAGCGGGGTTCCCAGATATTTCAGGACAGACTGGGCGGTAATCCGGTAATGTTTGTCTTTCAGTTTTTTCTTCAACCGATCCCGGGCAATCTTCCGGCAGAGAGAGGCCAGATTCCGCTCCAGACTCCTGACCCCGGCTTCTCTGGTGTAACGCCGGATCAACTCGAGAATGCCGCCATCAGTAATCTGGATATCACCCGGTTTAAAACCATTGGCCTCAAGCTGCTTAGGGATCAGGTATCCTTCCGCGATCTTCTGTTTTTCGCCCTCGGTATAGCCGTTCAGGCGGATAATCTCCATTCTGTCCTGCAGAGGCAGAGGAATGCCATGCAGATTGTTGGCCGTGGTGATAAAAAAGACCTCGGAAAGGTCATAATCCAGATCCAGATAATGATCGTTAAAGCTATTGTTCTGTTCGGGATCAAGGACTTCCAGGAGCGCTGAAGAGGGGTCGCCCCGAAAATCAGTGCTCATCTTGTCCACCTCATCAAGACAGAACACAGGATTGGCGACATCGGCCTTCTGCATGGACTGGATGATCTTTCCAGGCATGGCGCCGATATAGGTCCGCCTGTGCCCGCGAATCTCGGCCTCATCACGCACCCCCCCAAGAGAGAGCCGGACAAACTTGCGGCCCATGGCCCTGGCAATGGATTTACAGATGGAGGTCTTGCCAACGCCGGGAGGCCCAACCAGACAGAGAATCGGCCCCCGGAGTTTTTTTACCTGGGCCTGAACCGCAAGATACTCCAGGATTCTTTCCTTCGGTTTTGCCAGGCCATAATGATCCTCATTAAGGATCACCTCGGCCTTATTGATATCAATGGCGGTCTTGGTTTTCTTTTTCCAGGGCAGACTGACTATGCAGTCAATATAGTTCCTGACCACGGTGGTCTCGGCCGACATCGGAGGCATGCTCCTGAGCTTTTTCAACTCCTTTACCGCCTTGTCACGGGCAACAACCGGTAGATCTTTCTTTTTAACGATCTCCTCAAGCTCGGCGATCTCATCAAGGCCTTCTTCATTTTGCCCCATCTCCCGCTGAATCACCCGGGCCTTCTCGCCAAGATAATAATTGCGCTGGATCTTGCCCATGCGCTTTTTTACCTTTTCATTGATATCCCTCTCCAGCTCAGAGACCTCAATCTCACGCTGGATAAACTCCATGACTTTTTCCATCCGCAGCGCCAGCGAATCACATTCCAATATCTCTTGTTTTTCTTTAGTCTTCAGCGGCAGATGAGCACAGATCACATCGACAAGTTTGCTGGACTTCACAATATTATTGACAGATTTTACCACCTCTTTGGGGAGCTTCTTGGTGGCTTCACAGTACTCATCAAAGATCTTGCGTAACTCCCGATCATAGGCAAGTATCTGACCGCCAGTCTCTTCAGCCTCCGGAAGCTCCTGCACCTCCACCTGCAAAAAGCTCGCACTGGGGACAAAAGAGACGATCCTGGCCCGTTGTTTTCCTTCCACCAGAGCCTTGATACTTCCATCCGGCAGACGCAGAAGCTGCATCACCACCGCCAGAGTCCCAACTGTATGCATCTCTTTCTCAGTTGGATCATCGATTTTAGACTCTTTCTGGGTCACCAGGAAGATCTCGGTTTTCTTCTCCATGGCATCTTCCAATGCCTCTATTGATCGCGTTCTTCCTACCACCAATGGGGCCACCATGTGGGGAAAGATGACAATATCGCGCAGAGGCATGAGTGGATACAACTTGGTCTCTTTTTCTTTCATATCTCTTCCTGAAGCGGACAAAGGGTAAAAAATGAACGTCTATAGCTGTTGGGGTGGATGGTCTGTAGTCTTTTAGACTGTTAAAAAGGCTGACAAACTCCAGTCGTAACAACGTGAGCAGTTATAAGATTTTCCGCAATCAGGCGTTTTGTAATTTTTGATCCGTATTATTGCCATAAAGAATGACAGGATACTCTCCGTCAGTTATCACCTGTTCACTGATCACGCATTCCTCAACGTTCTCTTTTGAGGGCAGCTCATACATCACATCCAGCATGGCTGCTTCGAGTACCGAGCGCAATCCCCTAGCCCCGGACTTGCGTTTGAGGGCCTTCTGGGCAATGGCAATCAAGGCCCCTTCCGTAAAAGAGAGTTTGATTCCTTCCAGCTCAAAAAGGCGCTGATACTGTTTTACCAGGGCATTTTTGGGCTCACGCAGGATCCGGATCAGATCTTCCTCCACCAGCTCTTCCATAGTGGCAATGACCGGCAGGCGGCCAACAAGCTCAGGAATCAGGCCAAACTTCAACAGATCTTCGGGTTGGACGCCAGCCAGGATCTCACCGATATTTTTCTTGCTTTCGCTGGTAACCTTCGCGCCAAAACCGATGGATTTTCTGCCGCCGCGCCGTTTCACCACCGTATCCAGCCCGACAAAGGCGCCGCCACAGATAAAAAGGATATTGGTGGTATTGATCTTGACCAGCTCCTGTTGCGGATGTTTTCTCCCGCCCTTGGGGGGAATGGAGGCCACAGTCCCCTCGATAATTTTTAGCAGGGCCTGCTGCACCCCTTCGCCTGACACATCACGAGTCAGCGACGGACTGTCTGATTTCCTGGCAATCTTGTCAATCTCATCGATATAAATAATTCCCTTTTCTGCCCGCTCAATATCAAAATCAGCCGCCTGCAGGAGATTGACCAGGATATTCTCCACATCATCACCGACATAACCGGCCTCCGTCAAGGTGGTGGCATCGGCCATACAGAAAGGGACGTTCAAAATCCGGGCCAGGGTCTGGGCTATCAGGGTCTTGCCGCTGCCCGTTGGTCCGATCAGGATGATATTGGACTTTTGCAATTCTACCTGACCATCATCAACAGGGGCCTCTATGCGTTTATAGTGATTATGAACGGCAACAGAGAGGACTTTTTTGGCAAGTTCCTGGCCGATGACATACTCGTTCAGGTGGTCGTTGATCTGCATGGGTTTCAGGGAGGCAGGCCTTTGTCCGTCGGCCTGGGCAGACTCGGCTCTGTCATCATCATGGACAATCTCGTTGCACAAGGCGATACACTCATCGCAGATATAGACATCAGGACCAGCAATCAACTTGGTGACTTCATCCTGGCTTTTTCCACAAAATGAACAGTTGGAGTGGATTTCTTTTTTTTTCTTATCGGCCATCTTCCTGTTCCTCGTCCGAAGATTTTCGTTTCAAGAGTACCTCATCTATTATGCCATACCGTTTGGCCTCTACCGGGCTCATAAAATTATCGCGATCCGTATCCATCTTGATCTTCTTGATCGGATGACCGGTATGATGGGCCAGAATCCGGTTCAGATCATCACGCATCCGCAGGATCTCCCGGGCATGGATATCAATCTCGGTGGCCTGTCCCTGAAATCCGCCCATGGGCTGATGAATCATGATCCGGGAATTGGGCAGGGCGTACCGTTTTCCTTTGGTCCCGGCAGCAAGCAGCAAGGCGCCCATTGAGGCCGCCTGCCCCATGCACAAGGTAGCGATATCGCACTTCACATATTGCATGGTATCATAAATAGCCATACCGGCCGTAACCGATCCACCAGGAGAATTGATATAGAAGGTTATATCCTTATCGGGATCATCGGCCTCCAGAAAAAGAATCTGGGCGACAATGGAACTGGCGACCTCATCGCCCACCGCTGTTCCCAGGAAAATAATCCGTTCTCTGAGCAGACGGGAATAAATATCAAAGGCCCGCTCACCCCGCGGACTTTGTTCAACAACCATAGGAATCAGATTCATGTCATACTCTCCTTAGGAGCCATTACGAAATAACCAGTACATTTTGACTATTTTGTTAAGGCTCCTGATGCCGGTCACGGCTTTTCAATGTTACGCATATTTTTTAACAACGGCTTAAAACAGTTCGACTGCAGCGGCCATACAAACTGGCCATCTGCAGTCGAAAAGAACTCATTTAATGATCATCACTCTTCGTTACTCTCCTGACTGTGACCTCAAGCACCGGCATTCTCCGGAGCAACAGGGGCGTCAACAAGTTTAGCCTCAGCCCGCAGGAATGCGAGGATCTTTTCATTCAGTAGTTCATTGACGAAGGG
>JANMTN010000343.1:0-2605 GCA_031390685.1 Desulfobulbaceae bacterium | reverse complement strand
GATTTTGACCGTCTGGACACTTATATCGGCACAAGACAGATCGATCTGCCGATGATCACCGTCATGACCCCTCTGCCGGGGACTGCCCTGTATAGACAGGAGCAGCACCGGATCAGCAACCATAATCTGGATTATTACACCTTGACCAATGCCGTCACTCCAACCAAGCTTGATGAACAGCTGTTTTACAGCCGTTACGCCGAACTCCTTGTTAACAGCCATCAAAACGCCAGATTATAATTCCAGTTTGCATTCAAGCCGATACCTTCGTCGGCTGTGCTGCGCGGCTCCTCACCGTACTCCCCGTACTGCTTCGTCGCCGCTCGCGTGCCTTCTTGGTCTCAACTCAAATGCAAAATGGAATATGCCATGAATGCTTTTATCACCGCTGTCTCCGCCTTTCTTCCCGGTCAACCGGTTCATAATGCTGATCTGGACCGGTCTCTGGGGAAGGTGGAGCGGATCGCGGCCAGGACCAGGCAGATCATTCTTGCCAATAACGGTATTGAGAGCAGACACTATGCCATTGACCCGGAAACAGGCGCCACAACGCACAGCAACGCCGGGCTGGCGGCTGAGGCCGTGCGTCGTTTACTGCCGGCCGGCAAGGAACTGTCCAGCCGCTTTATAGAATGTCTCTGCTGCGGCACCTCATCGCCTGATCAGCTCATGCCCGCTCATGGAGTCATGGTGCATGGGGAGTTGGGGCTTGGCCCCTGCGAGGTTATGACTACTGCCGGGATATGTCTCTCCGGGATCACCGCCCTGAAATACGGCGCCATGTCAGTGGCCCTGGGATTGAGTGACACGGCGGTTGCCACCGGCTCTGAGCTGGCCTCCACCTTTATGCGAACGGCTTTCTTCCAGGCCATGCAGGATCCTGCTGATCAGCCGGAAGGCAGGAAGCATTATCCGGCCTTTTCCTTTGAGGCGGAATTCCTGCGCTGGATGCTCTCTGATGGCGCCGGAGCGGTTCTGATTGAAAACAAACCGTCCCCAGACCGCCTCTCTTTAAAGATCGACTGGATAGAGATCGTTTCTCATGCCCATTGTCTGGAGGCCTGCATGTATGCCGGCGCCGTCAAACAGGAAGACGGCAGCCTCAGGGGCTGGCGGGAATATGCGGTGGGGAGCGAGGCGGTATGGCGTGGTGTTATGACCATCAAACAGGATGCCCGGCTGCTGAACCGGGAGGTGATCCGGACCCTGGTTGGAAAAACCCTGCCGGCGGTTGCGGCCAAACATGGCCTGAAACCAGAGGATATTGACTGGTTCCTGCCGCATTACTCTTCACGCTACTTCCGGGAACCGCTCCGCCAGCAACTGCAGGAGATCGATTTTGTCATCCCTGAAGAGCGCTGGTTTACCAATCTGGCGAGCAAAGGCAACACTGGATCCGCCTCTTTCTATATCATGCTGGAAGAGCTTTTTGCTTCCGGCAGACTACGGAGAGGAGAGAGAATATTGGGATTTATCCCTGAAAGCGGCAGGTTTTCTGCGGGCTGGATGCTGTTGACGGTTGTTTGAGAGGAAGAATGCCCTTCGGTCTTCAGCCTTTACCCTTCGGTCTCCTCTCCCCTGTTTCTCCAGCAGGTGGGGTCTGAGGCAAGGTAATCACCGGTCATCTGGTAAGCCGCCCCGCGGCAGCCGTAGCACTCCTCGGCCTTTTCACAGGTGCGGCAGACCCCTTTAATCATCGTCCGGTAATTTTTCAGATTGTTGATCACCTCACTGTGTTTCAGGATATGGGCAAGCTTGTTGTTGCGGATATTGTCGAGGGCAATGGTGACCCCGACACAGGGCGTGACATCGCCGGTGGCGGTGACCACACAGGAGACCTGGTGACGCATGCACTTGTTGCCCACCAGCGGTGGTTGCGGTTCCCAGTCGCGGCCAAATCGTTCCCGGTCCATGGCAGAAAGACCGGTGAACAGCTCCTTGAGCTCACTTGAATCCACGCTCAGCCAGATATTATCCAGGGCGTTGGCCTGCGGGGTGATGACCTCGAAATAGGGCTCTATGTTTTCCTCGCGTAGCCATTGCCACAGAGCGGGGAGTTCCTTGATGTTCTGACGGCAGATGACGGTGCTGATGGCCAGGAATTGATCCGGTGACGGATATCCCGCCTGCCGCAGGGTGGCAAGCGCTGTATTGATAATCTGGAAGGCCCCTTTTTTGCCGGCCAGCCGGTCCTGGGTTGCCTCATCCCGCGAATTCAGTTTCAATACCACCCGCACCTTTTCTTCGGCCAGGACGGCGGCAAGGGCCTTGTCAACTCCGGAACCGTTGGTGAACATCTCAATCTCAAGCCCCTCGCGGCCAAGAAACCGGAGCATTTCCACCAGATGCGGATAGATGCTCGGCTCACCGCCGAGGATAATGATCTTGCGCGCCCCCAGGGCCTTGGCCTGGAGGATGACATCTTTGATTTCCTCCCGGGAGAGTTCGTTCCGGTATTCACTGCTGTCGGGGACATAGCAGTAAGAGCAGCGGAAATTACAGATGCGGCTGAATTCGATCTCCATGGAAAGCAACCTGTCCGCAGCCACGGCCTCACGGATCTCCTGCTCGGTAAATTCAAGATTATATATCTGCATGTTTTCTC
>JANMTN010000339.1:0-3967 GCA_031390685.1 Desulfobulbaceae bacterium | reverse complement strand
CAGCCCTCTGGGTTGATCAGAGTTATGGGTGTATCCCGATATTGTGGCATAAACGTATCCTGTGACCTTCCCTCTTTTATTGTACCAGTTCAAGGTTGGTGATTTCGGTTTGTTGTTTTCGGAAGAACTCTGCTGAAAATTATTCCGGTGTTATATAGTTTAAAGAACTGTCAGGCCGATTCGTATAATCATCTGTTCTTCACTGAATCGGTTCGATTTCATGGTATACTCCTTTTTGAGGTTTTTAGAACGAAATCGCTATTTTTACAATGATACAGTTTTTAGGGGGAAGGTCAGATGGAGACCGTGGAAAGAGTCATATCTAACCATTGGTTAGATATGACCCTTTCCTTTAGCTGTTAATAATAGTCATGTAAATGCTTTTTCAGCTAATTATTCTTGAAAACCCGAATGATGAGTGATCTGGCGCTGGGCGTTAGGAGCTTGGCACAAATGTTGCTTTAAGAAGGAGTAGTAAATAATATACGCAGACAGAGCTTATTGCCTTGACCAGTAAGTTTTCGATAGAATATGCTTGAACTTATAGATCCTACTTTGAAGAGAAAACGATGATAGACGGGGAACTCCCGAAATAACAGAAAAGGAGAAAACACAATGACAATAATATATACATCGTTCCAGGTGTCGCAGAGGGTGAAATGGATGTTAATGGGCCTTGTTCTTGTAATTGCCTTGTTCTTTCCTCATCAGGATGCAAGGGCGGCAGGTCAATTGCCGGTAAACCTTCGCTCGGCCGGCTTTTTTGCGGTTCTGGCTGGCACCGCGATTACCAGCACTTCAGGCGGTACGATTAATGGAGATGTCGGGGTGTCGCCAGGTGCTGCTTTTGATCCCGGAATTCCGGCCGTTGTAGTGAACGGGACGGTACACCTGGCTGATCCTGCCGCCGCCCTGGCCCAAGCCGACTTGACCACCGCCTATAACGACGCCGCTGGACGGACGTCAGGTGTCATCGTCTTATCCGACCCAGAACTAGGCAGCAAGACCCTGGCCCCTGGTCTCTATAAATCTGGGGGGTTACAAATAACGGGAGGGGATCTTACGCTTGATGCCGGTGGTGACCCGAATGCTGTCTGGATCTTCCAGATGGCGTCCACACTCGATGTGGGAAACAGCTACGGGGTAATTCTTGCTGGCGGCGCCCAGGCCCGCAACGTCTTTTGGCAGGTTGGCAGTTCAGCGACTCTGGGGACGACCTCTCGCTTAAAAGGGAACATCATGGCATTGACTGCGATCTCGATCAAGACCGGCGCAACGTTTGATGGCAGAGCGTTGGCACGGAATGCCGAGGTTACCTTAGACGCCAACAGCCTTACACGGCAGCCATGGCGCAAATTTCCATGGCCGATGTTTGTACCAGCTATCACCGGGATGAAGATATAGAGAAAGAGGGCATTGATGTGAACGGATGCCGGATATCTATTTATAAGATCATACCGGTGCTGCAAGGCCTGTCAAATCAAGAGAGGCGCTTCAGGTTCCAACCTGACAAAAGAGTTTCCAGGGCACCACATGGAGACAGGCATAGCACAATTCCGGCTCATGAGTGACTCAAGACCGGTGAAGAATTCGGGCCAACTGAGAGCTATTTGTCGTGGAAACTGTCCACGCAACATCGGCAAGCTCTCATAAAAACAGTAACAGAGGAAGCACAATGAAGATAATATATGCAACGCTCCTGGTAGTGCAGAAGGCGAAATGGATGGCTATGGGTCTTGTCCTGACTGTCTTGTGCTTCCCGCACCAAGACGCGAGGGCAGGTCAAGCGCCGGTTAACCTTGGGTCCGCCGCCTCTTTCGCGGTACTGGCCTTCAACACGATTACCAGCACCTCAGGCGGCACGATGAATGGAGATGTCGGGGTGTCGCCTGGTACAGCTTTTAATGCTGGCACTCCACCCGTAATAGTAAAAGGGGAGATACATCTGGGTGATCCTGTCGCAGCCCAGGCTCAAGCCGATTTGACCACCGCGTATATCAATGCCGCTGGGCTGCCAGGTGCCATCTCAATCACCGCAGATATAGGTGGCCAGACCTTGCCCCCTGGTCTCTATCAGGCTCCGGTCTCGCTTGCCATAACCGGAAATCTTACGCTTGATGCCCAGGGCGACCGGAATGCTGTCTGGATCTTCCGGATGGAATCCACACTCACCGTGGCAAACAATGGTCAGGTAATTCTGATCAACGGCGCCCAGGCCCGTAACGTCTTTTGGCAGGTCGGCAGCTCAGCGACTATAGGAACGAATTCTGTCGTCAAGGGGAATATCCTGGCAGCTGCTTCAATCACACTGCAGACCGGAGCAAGACTGGACGGCAGAGCGTTGGCACTCGATGGTGCAGTTACCTTAGACAATAATATCGTTACACGGCAGCCAAGGAATGAATTTCCCTGGCCGATGTTTATACCAGCTATCACCGGGAAGAAGATATAGAGAAAGAGGGGGCTGCCAGGACGCGGATGCTGGATTTGCGATAAGATCAGGTGCTGACATTTTGAGACCATCAAGCCAGGAGCGATTAACTGGTGTCACGGAAACTGCCTAAGCGACTTAGGGAAACACAAATAATAACAGAAAGGGAGAAACCACAATGAAAATAATGTCTCCGTCGTTCCAGGTAGTACAGAGGGCGAAATGGATGTTCATGGGCCTTGTCCTGATTGTCCTGTCCTTCCCGCACCAGGATGCGAAGGCAGGTCAAGCACCGGTATTTCTTGGGTCGGCCGGCTCTTTTGCGGCTCTGGCCGGCACCACAATTACCAGCACCTCTGGCAGCATGATTAATGGAGATGTCGGGGTGTGGCCAGGTTCTACTTTTGTGGATGCGGGCGCAATAGTGAACGGAACGGTATACCTGGCCGATCCTATTGCCAAACAGGCCCAGGGCGACCTGACCACCGCCTATAACGCCGCCGCTGGACGGACGACAGATGTCATCGTCGTATCCGACGGAGAATTAGGCGGCAAGACCCTGGCCCCTGGCCTCTATAAATCCGCGCCGGGTTCGTTTGCCATAACGTCAGTGGATCTTACGCTTAACGCCCAAGGCGATCCGAATGCTGTCTGGATCTTCCAGATGGCGTCTAAACTCGTTGTGGGAAACGGCCGTCAGGTAATTCTAGCCGGTGGCGCTCAGGCAGGCAACATCTTTTGGCAGGTTGGCAGTTCTGCGACTCTGGGAACGACCTCTGCCTTCAAAGGGAACATACTGGCATTGACTGCAATCTCGGTGAAGACCGGCGCAACTCTGGACGGCAGAGCGTTGGCACGGAATGCCGCGGTTACCTTGGAGGCCAATACCCTTACAAGGCCGTCCCTATCCGCCGACAAGCCCGGGAGGATATTCAAAGACCAGCCCTGGCGGTTATTATTGATGAATTAGAATTAATTAGATAAAGGGGCGAACGCCCGCCGGATGGCTCTAAAAAAACATGGATGGAAAATAAGGCGACTCTCTTTATTGAACACGCATGCAATTAGATTCGGCTTGACGTATGCACATAATTGAAAAAAACTGTATCACAATTTCGTCAAGCTGGATATGATAAAGGGGGAAACTGAAGCAACTTCAAATTCATAATTTTTCAAATGAACATCGTCCTCATAGAAAAACAGGAGATCCAGGGGGCCAGGGTGCTGCTTGCCGATCGTCGGGCCAAACATCTGATCAAGGTGCTGCAGGTACAGCCAGGCGATACTGTCCGGATTGGAATCATTGATGGGCCAAAGGGGTGCGGCAAGGTTGTGGCCCTTGCTGTCAGGTTCCCTTTTCAGGTGGAGCTCGAAGTAGAGTTTGCTGCAGATATGCCTGAAAAACCGCCCATCGACCTGCTTCTGGCCCTTCCCCGGCCCATCATGCTCAGACGTATTTTCAGTCAGGCTGCTGCCTTGGGGGTAGGGACTATCTTTATCATCAACGCCCAGCGGGTGGAGAAGAGTTTCTGGAGC
>JANMTN010000331.1:0-17740 GCA_031390685.1 Desulfobulbaceae bacterium | reverse complement strand
ATTTGAATTTCTCAATCACCAACCGCATCTGGACATCAATGGAGTCGGGGTCGCCAAGAACTTCAATGATCCTGCCCCGGAAATTGGCGGCATCTTCAGTAGAATCAGCACCCTCGGCAAGCTCAACAATAACCGCATCTCCCGCCTTTACATCCTCCGGGACTGCGCCATCGATAACAACAGAAAAAGAAAAACGGGGATCTTCCGGGGTTACCCGAACCTTATTCTGCTCAAAGGAGATAAATCCGGCCAGACGGTTAGAACCTCGCACCAGGACGCTGATCACTTCCGCCTCGGGACGGCCATCTTGACGAACCTTGTAGACTCGAATCAGGACCGTATCACCATGGCGGGCCGACCCCATGCGGAAAGCCTCAACCGAAGGATCCCGGGTATAGATTAAACCACCAGCCCTGACAGAGAGCCCGGTGACAAAACCAAAACCGCGCGGGTTTTGTTCAAGGACTCCCGCAGCCAGGTTGTTCTGCTTGCTGAGCGAAAACCGATCCTTACTGGTGTGATTCAGGATTTTTTGTTCAACCAGAGACGCGAGGAGTACGGTCAATTCCTTCTGCGCACCTTTTTCAAGCTTGAGCTCCGCGACGATATCAGCCTGCGAAAGAGCTTGTTCACTGCGGTACACGCACGCCAGCACGTCGCGCTCCAGTGAATTGTCCTGTCGTGGTGATCTTTGGTCAGATTGAGTAACATGCCGCCTGCCTGCCGGCTTTCTTGGAAAATGTTTTCTTTTTTTTCTCATAACTGATATTTATTTTTCCCCTGACCGTTATTTTTTGGTAAGCTTGTTTGATATCCCTCTTTTCAAGGTTCTCTTCCATCCATAGACTTCAACCTGACAACCAGAGCAATCGGATATTTTTTATAATAGCACAGTCCTGACGGGGGGCAAAGGAATTAACAGCAATTTTCCCTTGCAGGTCACATCCTTTCTCCACAAATCAACCATATTAAACCGGGCCTTATGCAGTACAATATACCTTTTGATCTGGAAATATATCGTAGCCAGATGCGGCAATTACTCGGCAATGACCCGGCCGACGTCTTCTGGCGGGCTCTGGATTTTGCCATTGAGGCCCATAACGATCAATGGCGCCGATCCGGAGAGGCATATATCATGCATCCCTGTTCTGTCGCCAGAATTTTGGCTGACGAGATGGATATCACTCACCCGGAGATCCTGGCGGCCGCCCTGCTCCATGACACAGTGGAGGATGTCGAAGAAATCACCATTGGCTTTATCGGAGAAAAATTTGGCCATTATGTTGAGGCCATCGTCGAAGGCTGTACCAAGATCACCCAATTTACCGGGGACAAACAGACACATTCCAAGATGATCCATCGCAAGATCTTCTCCGGGGCCGCCTTACGTCCCGAGGTCATGCTGGTCAAACTGGCCGACAGACTCCACAACCTGCGGACTCTCAGTGCCCTGCCCCAGCACAAAAGACAGAAGATTGCCGACGAAACCATTGATATCTATGCCCCGCTTGCCACCGTGCTTGGCTTGTTCAGCCTGAAACGTGAGATGTTCAATCTGGCTCTTTCCTATAAATTTCCCAAACAAAGCGCCAAGCTTATCGGCCAGATCAAACAGATCGAACAAGAGCCGGTGGTATTCGAAATTGTGCAACAACTCAAGAAGAAGGCCGAAGATGTCTGGTTTACCTGCAAGGTCACCGTTCGCCCCAAGGGGCTCTGGGCCTATTATGATGCCACTAACCATATCTTACGCAAACAGATAGATAATCCCGTTGAAATTCTTATCGTGGTTGAGAACGCTCCCGCCTGTTACCAGGCCCTGGGAATCCTGAATCAGACTTTTCCACCCATCTCCCGGACGATCCGTGATTTTATCGCCAGCCCCAAGGACACGGGCTATCAGTCCCTGCATGCCAAAGCCAATATCAAAGGGAGAACGTTTCTCTTCAAGATTCGCACCGAAGATATGACCCGCAGAGCGCAGCGTGGCCTGTTTAAAGGCTGGAGCTCACAAAGCTCCAACCAGCGCCTATTTATTCGTGAGATCCAGGAGTTGTTTGACATTCTGGCCTCAAATGATTCCGTCTCCTACCGTGAGGTTATTGCGGCCAGCGGCAAAAAGGAGATCTCCACCTTTACCCCCCAAGGTGACTTGAAACATCTTCCTGTCAATTCCACCGTCCTTGATTTTGCCTTCCACGTCCACACCGATATCGGGCACAGTTGCCTTGGCGCCATGATTGGCAGCAAACGGGGGGCGATTGATACGGTTTTAGAGGACGGGGACACAGTGCGTATTATCCGGGCTGACCACCCGATCCACTTTGACCTGAAAATGCTTGAGCTCTGCCAGACCCCCCGGGCTCGCGCCGAACTGTCAAAAACCTTTAAGATCAGAAGTCAGCAGGTTGCCCAGAAGATTGGACTTTCAGTGGTCAGCCAGGAGATGCATCGTTATGGTCTTCCTGTTGATCTCCTGGCCCGGCCAGATTTCAAACAGATACTCGAACATTTTACCCTGAAAAGCATCGAGGACCTCTATGTTCAAATTGGTGAGGGCAGGTTGCGATTGCCCACACTTATCGAGCGTATCAAGACCGTATTCTACCCCGGCAGCCCTCCCCTTGTCCGGCCAACCGGAGCCTTTAACACCATTGAGCTTACCACTCTTGACCCGGCATTTGTCAAGATATCTGCCTGCTGCAAACCAAGCCCTACTGACGCCCGACTCTATGGTCTGCTCAGCGAGCGCGGATTATCCGTGCACAGCATGAATTGTCCGAAGCTTCAAACAATGGAGCTCCAGCGAGAGGATATTGTCTACGTGCGATGGAGACAAAAAGAGACCTTTGTCGCCCAGAAGCAGACCCTGGTCGTCATGGCCGCCACCCGTCAAAAGATGATGATGTATGCCGGTGTAGCCCCGGCAGAGATGAAAATCCTTGACCTGATAGCACTCTCTAAATCCCCGACCCCAACTCCTGACTGGGAGCTGATTTTCGACGTTCCCAGCCTCTATGACCTGCGGCAGATATTAAAACATTTTGACAAGTCAGGGCTTTCTTATGAGTTTGCCCTTGAATTTTAACAACTGCTTAAATTTCAAGAACCGGTGGAATTATAACCGCGATTCTATTCTTTATGAACATATAATTTATTTCAGATAAAGTCACACCTGCCTCCATGCCGGTAACATTTGCTATTTTTATGGTTGTCTGTGATCAACTCACATAAATCTTCTTCAGAAGGAAATGATCATGAGTAATTTAGACGGACTTTCATTAACTGAAGTGGCAGAGCACCGTGCTCGTTATGGTCCCAACGCCTTGCCTGTACCGCGATATCGCCTCCCACGGCTGATTTTCCGGCAGTTTCGGGGCGTCTTCAACATGCTGCTGCTGGGCGCGGCCGGTGTGACCTTTGTGCTTGGTGCGCCGATTGACGGCTCGTTTATCCTGCTGTTTGTCGTCCTTGGGGCCTCGCTCAATGTGTTTCAGGAGTACAAGTCAAACGCCGCGGTGGATAAACTTAAGTCCTACTTGGTGCGCATGGTCACCGTTCGGCGTGATGGCCGGGATCAGGAAGTGCCCAACGATGAGATTGTCCCTGGCGATATTCTGAAGCTCGAATCCGGCGACATTGTCCCGGCGGATGCGATCATACAACAGGCGCGCAATCTGCTGGTTGATGAGACAACATTTACCGGTGAGAGTATCCCGGTAGTTAAGCAGGCTGCCACTGATGTGACGCAAGAAGTAGCTGACGAACATCGTCTTCTACAGGGAGTGGTCATCATACACGGCAATGCGCTGGCGGAAGTTACCGCAACTGGCACAAAGACGCGTTTAGCCGCAATTGCTGTAACTGCCTCATCAGTGCAGGCGGAGAGTGAGCTTATTACGGGCGTTGATCGCATCAGCACCTTCATTCTGCGAGCGACGCTCATCACGCTTCTCTTCGTTGTTCTAGCAAACATTTTGATTAAAGGGGTGGGCACGGATATTCCCCAACTCCTTATATTTGCGATTGCGCTTGCGGTGTCGGTGATACCCGAAGCGCTGCCGCTTGTCCTGACGTTTACCCTCTCGCGCGGCGCGCTCCATTTTGCCGAGAAGCATGTTATCGTCAAGCGTCTTTCCTCGGTATTTGATCTCGGATCAGTGAACTTGCTCTGCACTGACAAGACCGGCACGATCACCGAAAACCGCCTGGTTTACCAAAACAATTACCTTGAACCAGAGTCACGATTCCACCCGCTCGTGTTGGCGCGCCTGGCGGCACATTCCTTGGCGGAGCGCAACCCGGAACCATTTGACCGTGCGACCGACGAAGCACTTTCACTCGACCAGCAGGCTGAGGTAGCTCCTTTTGAACTTCTGGAAGAAGAGGCATTCGACCCAGATCTGCGCAGCAACGGGGCTGTGGTGCGCCGTGAAGATGGCCTGCGGCTACACATCCGCCGGGGCAGTCCTGAGTACTTTTCTGAGCAGGGACTCATCAAGGAGCAAGAGCAAGTCGGAACCTGGATTGCGGATGAGGAAAGACAGGGGCGGCGGGTGCTCGGTGTCAGTTACGATGACGGCAGCGGTGCCCGGTTTGGCGGTTTAGTATCTTTTGTTGATACGCTTAAAGCCTCTACCGTCGCAACTATCGCGGCGGCCAGGAGTCTGAATGTGGAGATTACCATCATCACCGGCGATGCCGTGAGAGTAGCTGAAGCCGTTGGGCGAGAGGCCGGGCTCGTGACAAACAACGATGAAGTCATGGAGGCGGCGGTGTTCTTAGCCCTGCCCATCAATGAGCAACATAAACGCGTCGGCAAGGTTCGCGTGTTTGCTCGCACGACGCCTGAGAAAAAGTTAGAACTGATCGAACTCCTCAAAGAGCAGTATACTGTCGGCTTTTTGGGGGAGGGGATCAACGATGCACTGGCGCTGAAGGCCGCTCATGTCTCAATGACGGTGCAATCGGCGGCGGATGTGGCACGCGAAATTGCCGACATCGTTCTTCTGGAAAATGACTTGCGAGTGATCATTGATTGCATCCGCATAGGGCGTGAGACACACGCCAACACGCTGAAATACATTCGCGCCACGCTTGTCTCCAACTTTGGTAATTTCTATGCCGTGGCTATCGGGTCACTCTTCATCAGCTTTTTACCAATGCTGCCAAAGCAGTTGCTACTGCTCAATCTCCTCTCAGATTTCCCGATGATGGCAATCGCTTTTGACCGCATCTCCAAGCAGGAAGTAACTCGACCGCAGCGCTATGACTTCCGTTCGCTCTACATTCTCTTTATTACATTGGGGCTCGTCAGTACCGTCTTTGATTTTGTCTATTTTGGGCTCTTCTATCGCATCTCGCCGGGGGTTCTGCAAACCAACTGGTTCATCGCTAGTGTGATCACCGAGCTCCTGCTTCTGGTATCTATTCGGTCGATGTTGCCGATCGAAAAAGCCGGCTGGCCAGCGCCAATCGTTGTTATCCTCTCGGCAGTGGCTATTGTAATTACGCTTGCGTTGCCGCTAATCCCCTGGACCGCCGCCTTTTTTGAGTTTACGAGACCCTCATTGGCCCACCTTGGTCTCATTGTGTCGATCGCGGTGCTCTACCTCGTTATTACCGAACTTGTAAAGCGGCCGCTTGCCCGTTTCTTAAGCAAGCGATAGCAAACTGGGGTCGGTCAATGGCACGAAAAGACAGCGTCGTCGGGTTTCGTCAGGCATTTGTGGCAAGTATTCGATGTCGAAATGCACGAGACAGCGGCCAACTGCATATTGGTATATAATCACATGGATGCAACAACTAACCTCAATTAAGTTGGTACAAATACTGGTACATTGGACTGGTACATCGGACTGGTACATTGGACTGGTACATTGGACTGGTACAAAGTTGTACTAAATAAAAATCTTTCCAATAAATAAGACTGTAATTTCGACACATTACAAGCTGGAATTTCGTGTAAGTGCAAATTCTCTCTTCCCGACCATGTTGATGATCGATTTTGTTTACTTTCCTCCTACGCTACCAAATAACTCCATTTTCACGACACCACCGTGCATTTTTCTCCCATTACTTGCCTGCCCCCTGGAGTGCCAGCTCAATCAGACGCTCCAGCAGCGCCGGAAAGTCCAGCCCATAAACGGCAGCCGCCTGCGGGAGAAGGCTGGTGGGGGTCATACCGGGAATCGTATTGGTCTCCAATATATAAAGGTCACCTTCTTCGGTGAGGATCATATCGGTGCGGGAATAGCCGCGCAGTTGCAAAGCCCGATGGGCGGCCAGGGCCAACTGCTGCGCTTTTTCACGCAACTCCTCACTGATAGGGGCCGGGCACAACTCCCTTGAGGCCCCCGGCTGATATTTAGCCGTATAGTCAAAAAAGAGAAACTCCTTATTGGGAATTATCTCCACCAGAGGCAAGGCTGTCAGATCTTCATTGCCAAGGACGCCGCCGGTGATCTCACGGCCCTTGACAAACTGCTCCACCATGACCTGCGAGTCATGCTTATAGGCCGTCTTAATCCCTGTTGCCAGTTCCTCAACGGTCATAGCAATGGACATCCCCAGGCTCGACCCGGCTCGCACCGGCTTGATCACCAGGGGCAGATGCAGACGCTCCAGCAACCGTTCCGGCGTTTTAACATCTTCAGGGCGCGCCATCTCCCACTCGGCCACCGGCAGGCCATGCAGCCGGTACATGATCTTGGCCAGATTCTTGTCCATGGCCATGGCGCTGCCCAGCACACCCGATCCCTGGTATGGCACGCCAAGCAGATCAAGAAAGCCCTGCACTGTCCCGTCCTCACCATACAAGCCATGCAGAAGGATAAAAGCGACATCAATGGACAACGCATCTTGGGCAAGAATCGCCAGATCCGTTGCCGGATCGTAGCGCGTGACCATAAATTTCCGGGGATCCAAGGCCTTCTCAACCTGGACCGCACCCTTCAATGACACCTCCCGCTCACTTGATCTGCCACCAGCCAGCAATGCCACCCGTATTCTCTTTTCTTCCCCCACAACTGCCCTCCTTTCTCTGCAATTATCACCTGTTGCCTATAAAACAAGACAAGATTTATACCCTTGAGCCAATCCGCCTGCAATCAGGCTTTCATTTTTTCAAGACTCGGCTATTATATACCGCATATGAATAAAGATATTATCAAAAAAATCGCCGACATTGTTGGCCGGAAGAATTGTACCACCAGTCTTGAGGATCTGCATTGTTATTCCTACGACGGTACCGGAAAGACCTTCCTCCCCGATATCGTGGCCTTTCCTGATTCCACTGCCCAGATTGCCGCCCTGATGCGCCTGGCCAGCGCCCATGCCTTGCCGGTGGTGGCCAGAGGGGCCGGCAGCGGCATGACCGGCGGCTCCCTGCCGGTACAGGGAGGACTGGTTCTGGCACTCTCCCGCCTGAACCATATCCTGGAGATCGACCGGGACAACCAGATTGCCATCGTTGAACCTGGTGTCATTACCGGAGATTTTCAGCAGGAGGTGAAAAAGCTTGGCTTATTTTACCCACCGGACCCGGCAAGCCTCAAGTTCTGCACCATGGGCGGCAATGCGGCCGAATGCGCCGGCGGTCCTTCTGCCGTGAAATATGGAGTGACCAAGGATTTTATCATTGGCCTGGAAGTAGTGCTGGCCAGCGGCGAGATCCTGACCACCGGCACCCGCACCGAAAAAGGGGTGGTTGGTTACGATCTGACCCGGCTGTTTATTGGCTCGGAGGGGACCCTGGGGATCATCACCAAGATCATAACCCGCCTTATCCCTCTGCCGGAACACAAGGAGACCTTTCTGATCAGCTCCCGTTCCCTGTCTGAGGCAACCGCTCTGGTGGCCGAAATCATGAACCACGATATCTGCCCCTGCACCCTGGAATATATGGACAAAACCGCGCTCAACCTGGTAGCAGAACTGCTGCCGGAGCCACCGGCACCCGATATCGAGGCCATGCTCCTGATCGAGGTTGACGGCAGCAGAAGCGCGGTCCTGGAGCAGACGGAACGCCTGCACAAGCTCCTGAACACAACACCCCATTGCACCATCAGACAGGCAGCCACTGAAGCCGAGAGGCAGGAACTGTGGCTGGCCAGGAGATCGATCTCACCTGCCACCTTTCAACTGAGCCCCCATAAAATCAGTGAGGATGTGGTCGTCCCCCGCACCCGGATCCCGGAGCTTGTCCATTTTACCGAAAACCTGGCACGTGAGCTCGACCTCACCATCCTCACCTTTGGCCACGCGGGAGACGGCAATATCCATGTCAACATCATGCTTGACCGCAATAGAGAAGACCAGCGGCGCAGGGGCGAGATCGCCAGAGAGCGGCTTTTCCGCCAGGTCATCCAGCTGGCCGGCACCCTGTCCGGCGAACATGGCATCGGCATCACCAAATCTTCCTTTCTGCCCCTGGAACTGGACAACACCACTCTGAGTGTCATGAAGCAACTGAAAAAACTCTTTGACCCGCAAGGCATCCTCAATCCCGGAAAGATTTTTCCGCCGTAACTCTTTGCCACTGTGGGGGAAATTATAAAAATTTTAAACCATAGAATGAATATTTTTGCTGAATCATGCTTTCCCGGCAGAGATATCCGTCTCATTCTCTTGCTGTTTTGGAAAAATCCATTGACAGAAGGCGAAGTTCTTTTTATAGATGCAGATTCTTTTCAGAAATGAGCTATTTTAAAATATCGGGGGAAATACCACCAGTCGGCCTCTTCCTCGAGCCTAAATATCCAATACACTGGAGTCCTAAATGATAGAAGTTGAAGTTCGTGGAGACATTGAATACGCCATCAGACAACTGAAGAAAAAACTGCAGATCGATGGTATTAAAAGAGAGTTAAAACGTCGCGAATGCTATGAAAAACCCAGCATCATGAAACGACGGAAACAAGCCGAGGCCCGCAGAAAGCTTCGGAAATTCAACCGCACCCGCAGGGCGTAGGCTCACCACAGAGATCAGTAACGCCTGGAGCAGCTCCCGCCCCCAGGCGTTCAAATCCTCTCTTTGCGTAAGAGCCTCCAGCACCTCATCTGACCATCTCCCGTCAGCCCATTTCCCCGCAGTTTGTATCCGCAAGATCACTCTTTCTCCGCTATCTGATCACTGAAAAGCGACTTGCCGACAACACTATCCAGGCCTATCAGGCTGATATCAATATTTTTTTTATCTTTCTCGGCCAGCACAGGATTGCAGCGCTGGACGAAATCCACAGCACTACCCTCCACACCTTCCTGGAGCAGTGCCGCGCGCGCCGCCTATCCAATCGCAGTAACGCCAGGAGGGTTTCGGCCCTCAAGAGCTTCTTTAGTTTTTTACAGGCCAATAGCATAATCACGCACAATCCCTTTGCCGCAATTGATCTTCCACGGATTGGCAGCCAACTCCCCAAGGCCCTCGCCTTAAGCGAAGTGATCAGACTTCTGACCCCGCCAGCCACGATCACCCCGCAGATCCAGAGAAACTATACTATGCTGCATCTCCTCTACTCCACCGGGATGAGGGTCTCCGAGCTGGTCTCTATTCCCCTTGCCGCCTGCAATCTCTCATCCTGCTTTGTCAGAGTGATCGGCAAGGGCAACAAGGAACGACTCATCCCCTTTGGCACCCCGGCCCGGGAAATCATAGAACAGTACCTCAAAACGGCACGACCGTTGATCCTCAAGGGTCGCCGCAGCAATTTCCTTTTTGTCAGCAATCGAGGCAGCGCCATGAGCAGACTGCGCTTCTGGCAGATCATCAAGGAATCGGCGCAGGCGGCCGGAATCAGCAAATCCATCTCCCCGCACATGCTGCGTCATTCCTTTGCCACCCACCTCCTGACCCATGGCGCGGACCTGCGATCCGTTCAGCTCATGCTTGGCCATTCAGACATCGCCACCACCCAGATCTACACCCATATCGACCAGGACAGACTGAAAGAACTCCATAAAAAATTTCACCCGCGTGGATGAAAGCTTGCTGGATGAGCCTGAATACTCGTATAGTAAGAGTAAGATAAGGATACGGGGGACAAGAGGAGCGCTTTTTATTAAACCACGCATTGGAGGAAACCTACACATGCAACTTGCAACGATCATCTATCATCTTGCCATTGCCTGCTGGCTGGGCGGGGCTGCCCTGGTGATCATCTCTTCTCTTCCCGCACGACAGAAAGAAGATGTTTCGTTAAGAGCCGTTACAAAATAACTTCTGCTTTCCGTTGACCATGAACCTGGGGCCATGCAAGTAATCACCACCCACATCAATGCCGACTTTGACGGTCTGGCCTCTATGATCGCCGCCCAGAAGATTTACCCTGATGCGATCATGGTCTTTTCCGGATCACAGGAGAAGAACCTGCGGGACTTCATCAATGAGACCCTGCCCAATCGCTATGACTTTGCAAAATTAAAACATATTGATCTCAAGGCAATAACCAGACTCATAGTCGTGGACACCCGAAATGCCAAACGCATCGGCGCCCTTGCTGCCTGCCTCGATAATCCAGGTCTTTCGATCCACCTCTTCGACCATCACCCCGACAATCCGGAAGACATGAAGGGTGATCTGGAGCTGGTCAAGGATGTGGGTTCAACCACTACACTCTTCACCCAGATCTTTCAGGAACGGCAGATCCCGATCTCGGCCTTAGAGGCCACCATATTCGGCCTTGGCATCTACGAAGATACCGGCTCACTGACGCACCTGACCACCAGACCAGCCGACCTGCAGGCAGCGGCCTGGCTCCTGGAACAAGGAGCCCAGCTGGAGACGATCTCCCAGTTCATCACCTACGACCTCACCGCCCTTCAGGTTGAACTGCTGCACGACCTGATGGAGACCGCCAGCAGTTACACCATCCAGGGGATCGAAGTCGTGGTGGTCACCTTGACCCTCCCTGAATATGTTGACGACTTTGCCCTGATCGTCCGTCGCTTCATGATCATGGAGAACCTCGACACCCTCTTTGCCCTCGTCTCCATGGCTGGACGCATCTACCTGATTGGCAGAAGCCGCATCCCGGAAGTCAATACGGGAACAGTGGCGCGGGACTTTGGCGGCGGCGGCCATGCCACCGCCGCCGCCGCCACCATCCATGACATGACTCTTATCGAGGCACAGGACAAGCTGATCCGCATCCTGCACCGGCACATCCGCCCCCAGGCCATTGCCCAAGAGATGCTGTCCCAACCCGTCATCAGCGTGCCAGCCGAAGCCAGCATCAACCAGGCCCATTACCTGCTCACCAGATACAACATAACGACGCTGCCAGTGGTAGCCACCGACCACACTCAGCCCCATAAGCCGGCCACAGAGGTTATAGGCATCATCACGCGCCGGGTTATAGAGAAGGCCATTCACCATGCCCTCGGCCACCTGCCAGTAAGCGAATATATGACCGGCGACATTGGAATTCTGCCCTTGAGTGCAACGCTCTCCGATATTGAAGAGCTGATCATCGAACGCAGGCAGCGCCTGATCCCCATTGTTCATGACCGCCAGTTGGCCGGGGTTATCACCCAAACCGATCTGCTGAACATGCTGGTGGGCGACCCGGCCCATCTGCCCAAAAGCCTCCTGCACGAAATCGAACAGCAGCCTCAGGAACGAACCAGAAACCTGAACCCGCTGATCGCGGAATTCCTGGACAAAGAATTGATTACCCTCCTGCAGACCATTGGCGAGGTGGCAGATGCACTTGGCTTCAAGGCCTTTGCCGTCGGCGGTTTTGTCCGTGATCTGCTCCTGCAGAACAAGAATCTTGATCTCGATATTGTTGTGGAAGGCGATGGTATTATCTTTGCAAAAAGCCTGGCCCAAAGACTTAACGGCCAGGTCAAGGTCCATGAACGATTTATCACCGCCATGATCCGGTTACCTGATTGGAGTTTAAATGGCCTCAGGATCGATGTGGCCACGGCCAGACTTGAATACTACGACTATCCGGCGGCCTTGCCCACGGTTGAGCTCTCTTCCATCAAGCTTGACCTCTATCGCCGCGATTTCACCATCAACGCCATGGCCATCCAGCTCAACCCGGCCCGTTTTGGGACCCTGATCGATTTTTTCAACTGTCAGGGTGATCTGAAAGATAAAGCCATAAAGGTCCTGCACAACCTCAGCTTTGTCGAAGATCCAACCCGTATCTTCCGGGCCATCCGTTTTGAAAAACGGATGGATTTCAAAATCGACATCCACACCAGCCGCCTGATCCAGAGCGCCGTCAAGATGCAGCTCTTTGGCAAGGCCCATGACCCGCGTTTTTTCACTGAACTGAAACTTATCTTTTCCGAGGAAAACCCGCTGCCCGCCATCATCCGCCTGGCAGAATTCAAGCTCTTCCAGTTTTTATGGCCAGACCTGAAACCCCACCTGAAGATTGATCGCCGGCTCAACCACATCCTGACCCAGGCCGGGCAGGCCCTTTCCTGGTTTCACCTGCTCTATCTTGACACGCCATGTCCAGCCTGGCAGGTCTATCTGCTGGCCATCATGGGCCGCTCCAAGGCCGCCGAGCTCTCTGCCTTTTGTCAGCGTTTCGGGCTTCCACCGAAGACGCACGAGTTTCTTATCCAGCAGAAGGTCAACGCCGATAAGATCGCCCATATTCTCTACCGACGATCGAACCTGCGCCGTTCTGAGCTCTACTGGCTCCTGAAAGAACTCGCAAACGTTGGGCTCCTCTACCTCATGGCCATCGCCAGAAAAAACGAGATCAAACAAGGTGTTTCACTTTATGTGACCGACCTGCGCAAGACCAGACCCCAGACCACGGGCGCCAACCTCAAGGCCATGGGTTATCCGCCAGGACCGCAATTCAAGGCTGTTCTGAACGAGCTGCTGACCGCCCGTCTCGACGGGGTGGTACAGACCCGGCAGGAAGAAGAGGCCTTCATCCAGCACCATTTTCCACGGCCGGAAACGCAGACAGCATCGTAACACAACAACCTTGCCGTCTTAATGGCAGGAATACCGACAGCATTGACTCTTCCGGAACAGCTCCTTTGTATGTTATCTGCCAGACGCCGTTATAAAATAAGCAAAAAAACACTGCTTATTTCATAACGGCATCTAAGCACTCAGTTTCCTGGCAATTCTGGCAACATGCTCACCCTGAAAACGGGCCCCTGCCAGCTCATTCTCACTGGGTGAGCGGCTGCCATCAGCTCCGGCGATAGTCGAGGCGCCATAAGGTGAGCAACCGCTGACCTCACTGGTGTTCATCTGACCCTGAAACGCATACGGCAACCCGACAATAACCATTCCCAGATGGAGCAGAGTTATATGAAAGCTCAGGATTGTGGCTTCCTGGCCGCCATGCTGGGTATTGGAACTGGTGATGACACTGCCTGCCTTTCCCACTAACGCCCCTTTTATCCACAACTGCCCTGTACTGTCAAGAAACTGGCGCATCTGCCCGCACATATTGCCAAACCGGGTGGGAGTACCAAAGATAACGGCATCCGCCTCTCCCAGCTCTTCCACTGTGCAGACCGGTATCTGCGCCTGTAAACCCAGGGTTGCAACAGCGCCCATCTTCTCCAGCACATCCGCAGGCAAAGTCTCCGGTACCCGCCGAATCACGACCTCAGCACCCTCCACTGCCCGCGCGCCTTCTGCCGCCGCCTCTGCCATTTTGTAAATATGCCCATACATGGAATAATAAACAATCAGGACCTTCATCATCGTCCGCCCTTATACCCTGAATTGAATCTCAACTACCTGGCCCCCATTCAGTACTTCCGTACCATACGTCCTCTCCCGTCAGGAAACCAAGTCAAGAACACTTCTCGTCTGAGTCAATATATCCCGAACCTTTACACATCACACATTGCTGTTCAGGGGAACACTGGCACTCTTCCCAGTCTTCACCTTTCTGGGTGCCACGCCACTCAGCATTGCACTCACAGGTGCCTGTAACTACCTTCTTTCCCTGGCACAGGGGACAGATTTTCTTTGTTACTTGGGTCATAGCCACTCCTCCTTTAAAAATTAGTGTTACCCGGCAGGGCTGCAAGGCCATTCCTGACAAATGCGCAAAGGCCCATACCGGTTAGGTGTTTTACAGCCATCTTTTCAAGGGAACGCGCCTCGTTTGAGAAAAAAAATATTCAGAAAGTAGGCATGGGCATCTTCCCCCATTTGTGATTTTCTGAGGTCCGACTCACGGCAATCACCTCATGCGTTTTGGCATCCAGATCAATCAATAAAACCGGCTCTCGTCGCAGACCCATGGCAAAGACCTCTTGAGGCGGTACCAGTTGGTCTTGATCATACGTGACCCTTACAAAGACGAGACGTTCAACATCATAGTTAGTAGGAACTGACCCCAGAGTGCTGACAAAGTTGTAAAAAATTCTGAAAAACCTGCCCAGTCCCCCTTTGAATTTATGCTGATGCCATTCAAGAATCTCCGGGAATCGTTCTATCATGTCGTCAGAAAAGCGTCGATCCTCATCGGTTATCAGCGCATTAAGAAAAAAATCTCCCGGCATGACATAGATCAGATTCGCTCCTTTCTGCGTGGCCGCAAGCAGATCCTCCACCTCTTTGGAACTACGCGCCTGACGATAGAGCTCCTCTATCTCTTCCGGTGGCCGGTTAAAAACGGACACCAGGGCCAGCCCGTCCTGATAAACAGGATAAATATGATTAACCGTGTACATCCTGATCCCCATAGCCAGAAGCATCGTCCCGCCAAGGGTCACGAGATACAAGGTCAAGAGGCCAACCCATCTGGGGGTTATCCAACCGAAGAACAAACGATATATCTTCCCTCCTGGTTCACCGGGAAGGAACATGGGAGTCTGGGCCATATAGGATTCATAGGCCGCGGGTTGTTCGATCTGCATGCGCCACTCTTCGTTTCTGGCCAGCAAATAGTAGACAAACAACATCGTCACATACATAAAAACAATGATAAACCGGGGCCAATAGAGCATGAGCCCAAAGCCGGACATGGCGAGAAACAGGTACTGAGGATGTCTGATTTTTGAATAAAAACTGATCTGCACAACACCCTTCTTGGTAAATCTTCTCCAGTAAAGGGGGATCGCCGCACTCAAAAAAAGAACCAGGCCGATTACCAGAAAAACCTGCAGATAGGAAATAAAGAGGATAAGAGGATCATCAAGGAAGACCATGTGAGGAAGAAAGAACTCGGTGGTCCACCTGGTCAGTGGGAACGATGAAAAAAAATTGAGAATTGGACCATATGTACCATAAAAATAAAGGGCAAACGGGGAAATCATAATGATGATTTCAATAGCGATCAGAAGATATGCAATACCGGTTGCAGCCAAAAGCCATTGAGGACTCCTTGTACGCATCATACATCTCTCCTTGGGACAAGAGGTTATTTCGTTCCTCACCCTGCCAATTTTTTTTCTATGAGTTGCAGAGCTTTCCAGGTCTCAGACTTCATTTCTGCGGCCTGGAGCAAATACGATGGATGATAGGTGGGTATAAGCGGGATCTGTTTCCCATCAAGCGCCGTGTACAGATGAAAACGTCCTCGCAATTGAGACAGGGACTGCGGCAGGTCCAGAAGGGCCCTGGTGGCAACAGTTCCCATGGAGCAGATCACCTCAGGCGCAAGCACGGCTATCTGACGCCTCAGATAAGAAAGACAGCAATGAATATTGGCAGCTATCGGCTGCCAGGATTCGGGCAGACCACACTTGATAATGTTGGTGACAAAGACATCATCGGGAGCAAGATGAATCGCCTCCAGCATCCGTGACAACATCCTGTCTTCCTCCAGACCGAATATCATCCCCGAAGGAAGACCCGCCGGTTCAGTTCCGGTCAGCCACCCGCCGATAATAAGAAGTCTGGCTCTTGGCGTTCCCCTGCCAGGAACCGGAACCACTCGCCTGACATGAAGCTCACAGTGACAACAACTATCAATCTCGACGGCAATATCCTGAAGCGTTTCCGTGACAGCAGATGTAACGACAGGGGCAAGAGCAGGTGTAACTTTTTTCTGTTGCGGCAAGGCCTGTTCCCTGGCGGCAGCCTCGGCCGTTCTGTCCAGAAAGTGCACGATTGCGGCATCCCGGGGATAGTCTTCAATCCCCAAGACCTGATGATATGCCACCAATGACCGCATTTCATCTATAATTTCCACATATTGTAGGTTCATGAGCTTATTACCAGCACGTTCTTTTCATGCAAGGACACCTTGACAAAATTCGGAAAAGATAAATTATATCTTTCAGCAAACAAAAAGAGAACTTCTCGCAACACACTCCCAACCCTCTTCTGTCTTTATTATGTTGTTTAAAAATTACCAAGGAAATCAAGATGCCTATCTACGAATTTAAATGTGATGACTGCAATCAGACATTTGAAAGTCTGATCCTCATTGCCTCCGCCATTGACAGCGTCCGCTGCAAACACTGTCATAGCGCGAACATCAAAAAAATACTCTCGGCCACCAGCAGCCAACCGGCCAAAGGGACAACCATCCCGGCAGGCGCCCTATCCGGTTGTTCTTCCCGTTCAGGTTTTTCCTGAGCATAGACCGCCAGGGATCCGTGTGATCCCAATCCAGACCACCAGAGGCAATAACAAGGTTCCATAGAACTTGTTATTACCTCTTTTTCTGTTCTTTAGGTGAAAAGTCAAAGACCATTTCATCCTTTTTCAACAAACCATGTTGCTCTCTGGCCACTTCCTCAAGATAGCGCACATCTGTTGTCACTCGCTTGATCTCTTCACGCAAGACATTATTCTTTTCCGCCAGTTTCTGCTTTTCCGCATTCAA
Organism: Desulfobulbaceae bacterium; assembly: GCA_031390685.1. Taxonomy (GTDB): domain Bacteria; phylum Desulfobacterota; class Desulfobulbia; order Desulfobulbales; family Desulfocapsaceae; genus UBA2270. The sequence goes on along the minus strand of JANMTN010000331.1, from coordinate 962 downwards.
GGCAATAACCTGCATCTTCTGCCTTCTCAGAAAAAAGAGCCCCTTGCCCGGCGTAAAAAAGAGAACCAGAAGAAAGATAGCAACAAGCAGAAGGAAGATCCGATATAACTTTTTCTGCTGCAGGGGCGATAAGGATATTTTATATGTTCTTTTCATAAGCTGCTAAAAGAATATCACCATCTGGATGAAAAAAATAGCATAAGGAACCGTAACGAAAATGATCTGAAATTCAGAAGTTATTACAGCTTCTCAGCATCTCCTCAAAAAATCTCAATAACAGACTGCATAACCTTATCTCCCCATCATGCCTTTCCCAATACCCATTTATCTTGTCAGTGCCTGTCTTGTCGGTCTTTGCAGCCGTTATGACGGACAAATCCGGCCCAATCAGGCATGTCGGCAACGCCTGCAAGAAGGGATATGGATTCCTTTCTGTCCAGAACAGATGGGGGGCCTCCCCACCCCAAGAACAGCGGCAGACCTCATTGATGGTGATGGTTACGACGTCCTCTCGGGAAAGGCAAGGGTAATAACCCGGGACGGCATGGATGTGAGCCCGCAATTTATCAAAGGGGCGGAGCAGACCCTCCTGTTGGCACAGAGCCAGCAAATAACTTCCATTTTCTTAAAGGCCGGCAGCCCTTCCTGTGGAATTTCAGGAAAGACCGGGATTACAGCAGCTCTCCTCAAAAAACATGGCTTTCATCTGACAGAATTTTAGGTGCCGTTATGAAATAAGCAGTGCTTTTTTGCTTATTTTATTACGGCACCTTATGCCGCTTCAAAGAAACAACCAATCTTTTCCGGTTGTTTCTTTGAGTGGCGTCTGGCAGATAACATACAAATGACCGTTATGAAATAAGCAGTGCTTTTTTGCTTATTTTATTACGGCACCTTATGCCGCTTCAAAGAAACAACCAATCTTTTCCGGTTGTTTCTTTGAGTGGCGTCTGGTAGATAAC
>JANMTN010000330.1:0-4770 GCA_031390685.1 Desulfobulbaceae bacterium | reverse complement strand
GGCGACAAAGGCCCGGATGGTATGAATCAGGATTGGGACGCCAGCAAGGTGATGGTACTGTTTCGGCTGGCCCAGGCCCATTCTGGTTCCGCTTCCGGCGGCAGGGATAATGACAGCGGCAGATGGCATAAAAGAGATGAGGGAAGAATAAGCCGTTGTTTACAAATCGTTGTTTACAAATAATTGTAAAATTAAAATGTAGCGATCGGCATATGGAGCCGTAACGAAAACGCTCATATATTATACCAGGCGCCTCTCAAAGAAACAGCCGGAAAAGATTGCTGTTTCTTTGTTGCGGCATAAGGTGTCGTAAACTAAAAGATCAATAAAAAAAAGAGCGTGCTCTTTAAGTAACGCCACCTAAAAAACGAAGCGGGTTATAAGCCGAATTCTGTTCCCCGTAAACGACGGGGCCATGATCATTTCACTATGGATGCCGGTTGCCCGGCACCTCTTGCAACCTACCCGGAGACAATGAGCGGGCAGCCCTTAAACGTCTCCCTATTTGGTCTTGCTCCGAATGGGGTTTGCCGTGCCCTGGAATGTCGCCATCCAGGCGGTGAGCTCTTACCTCGCCGTTTCACCCTTACCCAGCACCTTCCTGGGCGGTTTATTTTCTGTGGCACTTTCCCCCGGTCACCCGGCGTTCGCGTTACGAACCATCCTGCCCTGCGGAGTTCGGACTTTCCTCCCCGGCATAAGGCCGGAGCGATCATGCACCCGCTTCACCCGTATCATAGCGTGGGAACAGAAAAGTTGAAAGGAGAAAGTCACTCGGCTGCCGGTATTCTCTATTCCTGATCTTCCGGCGCCTGATAATAGATGATGCGTTGACAGACCGGGCAGTCAAGGTGGCGATCCCCTCGCAGAAGGATGTTAAACTGCTGGGGAGGGATACTCATGAAGCAGCCCTGACAGACACCTCCAAGGACGTTGACCACGGCCAGACCCTTGCGGCGTTCTCGCAGGAGAGTGTATTTATTGAGAAGTTTACCCTCCACTTCACTGGCGTGTTTTTGCCGTTTACTGCCTTGTCCTTGTTTGGCTTTGCCAATTGCCTCAATAGTTTCTTTGGTCTTGGTTGTTTCTGTCGTCAGATTTTTTGCTTCTTCCTGCAAGAGCTCTTGTTGTCTGGTGATCTGTGCAGTCAGGGCTTCCACTTCTTCCATGATGGCGACAATTTTTTCCTCTTTTTCCTTGATGCTCCGTTTGCCATCTTCAATTTCCTTGAGCAGGGCGGTCTGTTCCCGTCCGGTCTGGACTTGCATCATCTTTGATTGGCGGGACTTTACATGGGCCAGATCCTCGCTCAGTTCCAGATCCAGGGTGCGGCGTTCTTTTTCCAGAGTATTGATCTGTTCATGGAGATCGTCAATGTCAGATTCCCGTTGGGTGAGCATGGCGCCTTGCTGGTCCAGGGCGTCCTGTTTTTGTTTTATCTCATTGTCAATGGTGTCAAGGTGCAGGTCAATTTTTTGCAGTGAAATGAGTTGTGAGATGACTTCGTTCAAGGTGGCTCTCCTGGGTCGATTGGTTGGGTGAAATGTTATATGAAATTATTTTGGTGGTTGCAGGTTAGGGGCCGTTACGAAATAACCATTACATTTCTAACCCTTTCGTTACGGCTCCTTATGCCGTTCTTGTGGTGTAAAGGGTACGGTTATCTTGTTATAATGGCGAAAAGGGTGTTTTTCGGTCTGGGTTAATAATATGTCCAGCGACCAGTTGTTGGTCGCGGCCCATTCTTTCATTTTGCCTTGCAGGAAAGGCAGAACTGGTTGTTCGGTGCCATAATGGGTGCCGTCGATGACACAGAATCCACAATCTTCTGCCCAGCGGGCAGTGCTGTGTTTGATTTCTGCCGAAAGGTAGAGATCTGCGCCCCTGGCTCGCGCCATCTCTGCAAGCTCTGATCCGCTGCCGCCGCAGAGGGCCATGGTCTTGACCCGTTCCGGGATTTTGCCGGCTACCTGGATAGTTTCGAGCTGCAAGACCTGGAAGAGTCTGTTCATAAAGGCAGAGGCAGACAGCGGGGGGTCAAAGATACCCATGCGGCCCATACCGGTTACACCCGTTGTCTCAAATTCTCCAGGATGAAGCGGAACAAGGGTGGTAAGGCCAAGGGCCAAGGCCAGGGCATCGCTTGTTCCTCCTGCGGCATTGTCAAGATTGGTGTGACAACCGATGATGTTGATCTTGCGGGCCAGCGCTTTTTCAAGAAAGATGCCGCCAGGGGTGTTGGTGATGACCGAGGCCAGGGGATGGAAGATACAGGGGTGATGGGTGATTATGGTGTTTGCCCCACGGGCAATGGCCTCGTCCAGGAGTTGGAGGCCTGGGTCAAGTCCAAGAAGGACTGAGGTGGCGTGCGCCTCGGGATTGCCCACAAGCAGCCCCACATTGTCCCATTTCTCGGCCAGAGAAAAGGGGGCCAGTTGATCAAGACAGGCAAGGAGTTGGTGAATTTGCACGTTCATATTGTCTGCCTGTGGACGGAGCTGATGACCGGCAATAAAAAAAGGTACATCCCAGCAGGGGTGTACCTTGTTATTTCATTTCGCCTGAGCCGGGGATCATCATCCTTGACGGCCAGATTGCGTATGGGAAATGTTGCCATTCCTGTTTTGTTTGTGAGAGCAGATAATATATTCAAGGAACCTGGTGGTTGGGTGCAGATTCTGTAGTAATGTGGTGGGCGCAGTAGGACTCGAACCTACGACCGACCGGTTATGAGCCGGTGGCTCTAGCCAGCTGAGCTATGCGCCCTTTCTGACAACAAACCTGTTACTATACGAGCAGGTCGTCTGTATTGTCAACAAAAAAAAGATTTTTTATTGAGAACAAGTAAAATGTCCGGTATTGATTAAGCTCAGGTTTTACGTCGGCTGGTGCCCGGTGGATAAGTAATGTGTTTTGCCAGAAGGGGTTGCAGTCTGGATTGGCTACAACCCTTTTTGTATTTGATGACTGGATATTGCAAAGTATTATTCATCATCTGTAGACATTTTTTGGTAAATTCCATATCTCTGCCTCTTTACAAACCAGCTCAATCAAGAACAGCTGCCCTGTAGTATCAACAAAAGAGGCTTTTGCGGGGAATCCCTTGCGTACTGCTCTCTTCGCGGTTGCCAGTGGCTGTCGGTGTAGGTATAGTGGTTATATATGGGTGGGCATGGATGGGCAAGGGTGAAAAAGAACAAAAGGGAGCGGATGGTGATTGATGTAAGCGGCTCTGGACTGTCTGGCACGTGGAACCGGGTATACCATGTATAACAATCTGCTGTATTTCCTTATCGCTGTCTTTGTTATCAGCATGGATACGGCCCCCGAGGTCCCCTGGCTTCCGGCCTGGGTCTCTGTTGCTTTGTTTGTTCTGAGCCTGATCTGTTATGAACGACTGGCGCAGTTTATCCACAGGAAAGCAGACAGTCGCAGCTCCGCAGGTTATTTCAGCGCAGAACGGAAGGCCTCGCTCCTGGCTCTTTTCTTCTTTGGCCTGGCAATTTATGTCTGTGACCTCAAGTATTATCTCTCTGTCCTGTCATGGGCGAAGGCGTTGCCCTCTCTGGTGAATGTTGCGGGGCTATGCCTGTTTTTTCTCTATCTTTCGCTCATGTGGAGGGCAGGTAAATTTCATTATCAGAGAATTTTTGGGCGTACCTACACCACTGCCGGTTTTATCGCCTTAAATATTAAGGTGAATCTGCCCATAGTCCTGCCTTGGGCATTGCTCTCTCTTTGTTATGATCTTTTTGCCCTTTTACCCTGGCCTGGCCTGCATGGTTTGTTGCTCTCCGCCTGGGGCGATTTCCTGTTTTTTGTCATATTTCTCTTTTTCGTCCTGCTTATTTTCCCGCCATTGGTACGCCGTCTCTGGGGGTGCACCAGGATGCCGGCCGGTGAGCTCAGGAATCAGCTCATTTCTTTTTGTGTCAGACAGAAGTTTGCAACCGAGCTGTATCTCTGGCCGCTCTTTGAGGGGCGGGTGCTTACTGCTGGAGTAATGGGCTTTGTGCCTGGTCTGCGCTATATCTTGATTACTCCTGGTCTTCTGGAAGCATTGACCCTGGAAGAACTGGAAGCGGTTATGGCCCATGAGATTGGCCATGTCAAAAAAAAGCATCTCCTTCTCTATCTGATGCTGATTGCCGGATTCAGTCTTGTCGTTGGGTTGGGCACCGAACCATGGACCTATTTTCTGCTGTCCCAGGACTCCTTTTATTCCCTGATGCGTTGGAGCGGGCTGTCGCCCGAGGTCATGCTGGTTGTTGGCACCGCCATTCCCTTGCTCATGGTCATGCTTCTCTATTTTCGGTACCTGTTTGGCTATTTTATCAGAAATTTTGAAAGGCAGGCGGATCTTCATGTCTTTCCGGCTCTTGGCAGCAGTCATGCCCTGGTATCGGCATTTGAAAAGATCGCACTGCTGAGCGGGAACATTCGGGATCAACCCGATTGGCATCATTTTGGCATTGGTGAGCGGGTGGCTTTCTTAGAAAAATGTGAACAGGAGCCGCAGGAGCGAGGGCGGCACCAACGGAAGGTGTGGTTCAGTCTGACGGCGTATCTGTTGGTGCTGGCAGCGATTACACTTCTGGTGCGGCAGATGCCGATAGAAGGGCTTGCCCGGCTGTATGAGGAAAAGTATATTGAGGCTGTCCTGTGGCAGAAGGTGCAACAGGAACCGGATAAGGCCCTGTGGTTAAAACTGGCAGGGGACCTGATGCAGCATAAGAAGATGGAGAAAAAAGCCCTTGCTGCCTACGAGAG
>JANMTN010000283.1:0-8386 GCA_031390685.1 Desulfobulbaceae bacterium | reverse complement strand
AAGAAACAGCCAATCTTTTCTGGCTGTTTCTTTGAAGCGGCATAAGGTGCTGTAATAAAATAAGCAAAAAGGCACTGCTTATTTCATAACGGCACCTAAATATAAAAGTGATGAAATGGAAAATGCAAAATTTAAAAAAATTACTCTCTGGTTGTGGATTGTCTCTGGTTGTTATCTTGACTCTGTTTGTGTCGCGGCCGATCAATAGTCTTGCTGGTCCCGCTGACATAATTGGTAAGGTCAGCAATGATGCCAGTTACCAGACCGGTGGCGATCTGGCCCTGGATGAGGCTGCTTTGCAGACCATGCAGGCCCTGGCCCAGGTGAAGATGGATGAACAACAACTCGTCCAGATCAAAGAGCTGGTCAAGGGGTTGAGCTATACCAACATGCGGGTACTCAGGGTTTTTGGTGGTATGCCCACCATGACTGCCGAGGGGGTATTGGATGTCCTGCACCGTCTGCCTCAAGCCCGGATCTCCTTTGAGCATCTTGGTGTGCTCGAACATTTTGCCACGCTTCCCGGCGTTGATGCTGAAACGGCCTGGCAGTTGTTGAAGAAATTAAGAGGGTTGAATTTTGTCTCGGGCCGGGTGGCGGCGGCAGTCGGGAAGGCTGAAAATCTGCATCCTTCGGTGATGCTGGCGCTTATTGACCGGCTGGCATCGTTGCAGGAACCCGCCCTCTGGGCCTTCAAGGCATTCATTGAAGTGCCGGGGCAAACGGCGGAGACGGTTGACAAGGGCTTGCAGCTCATTAGTCAGATGACGGAAAAACAGCGCTGGGCCACTGAAAAGAGCTGCAAGATCGTCGGCATGAATCCGGAGTCGGCCTTGATGAATATGAGCGCTCTCCGCCGGCTCTCTGATACCGATGCCTGGAATGCCCGCTCTCTGTTCCAGCTTCCGGGCGTGACGCCGGCGAGCTCGCTGTCCTGGATCAACACTTATTTTGCTGCTTCGCAGGAGGCCCAGGAGTCGCTGTTTTTTTCTTATAATACCAAGGACAAAAGCCTGTTGCTCCAGGCCTTTGCCGATGCCGCTGATCATCTAATCTGGAAGATGAATAATCTGCATGACATCACCGAACCCAATGGTCAGGAGGTGGGGATCAAGGTCCTGTCATCCAGTCCGGCCAGCCGTCTGCGCGAGATCTTTCAGCGTCTGGACGCCAAGATGCAGGCCCGGTTCAACGGTGAATTCTCGGCCGGTCTTGCCGCCAACCGCGGGGCGGCCATTGCCGCGCTGCGTCGTGCCACGGCAGCCGCCCGGGTGCAGGTGGCCAAGGATTGCACCACTGCCGATGCCTACATCCTTCTGTCGCGGGGCAGCGATCTCTATGATTCATCCTTTCGTGATATTCTGGTGCCGATGTTGAAAGGAAGGGTTGATACCCGTTTTGGCGGGAACCTTCTTGTCTTTCTCAAGACGATAGACCCGCAGAATGCCCATGTCTCTGATTTTATTATCAGTCTGGCCCAGAAAGGGAAGCTCACCGTGTTTTTTCCGGCTCAGGTGCGGGAGCAGGAACAGGTCCTTGATCTGGTGGCGGAATCGGCATTTTACGATGAAAACAGCCTGATCCTGTTTTCCGCCACCTTCATGACCTTGCTCCAGACCATCGAGCCGCAGACGCGCACCTATCTTATTGCCAAGATGCTGACTGCAATTCGTGATAAAAATACGGTGTTCAGCACCCAGTTGCGGGTGATCCTCCAGTATTATCTCCAGGAGTATCCGCATCTGGTCGGTGATGTGGATAAGATCAGGATCAGGCTGATGATGTCTGAATACGGCACAATTCCTCTTGACCAGTATGTCAAGACCAGTTTTGGGCAGTGGAAGGCGGATGGCAAACTGAGTAGTTTGTCAGTCTTTCAAGGTGATGACGACGGCAGTCAGTCCTTTCGTTCTAATTGTCAGTATCTGATGGCCCATGGTTACCGGCCGCGGATTTCCAGTTCTTTTATTCTGATGGCAACAGATACGGCGCAAGGGCGGGCCGCAACAGCGCAATTGCGGGCCCTTCTTGCGGCCCCGTCGCAGAATCTGGGCCAGATTCACCAGATGCAGACCAAATATCCTCTGGTCGTTGACTGGGTGAAGGTGATGAACGGGATAGAAATCTCTCATTCTGTGGTTGTCTATTATGATGCGAGCCAGCAGCAGCAGCTTCTCAAGCAGTTTTTGCAGGGCGGCCATGAGATGTTTGCGCAGCGCGGCCATAGTTACTGGCGCAAAGAGCAGTTGCTGAATCCGCTGCAGGAGCTGTTGAAGTCCGGGGCGGTGGTCCCAGCGGACCTGGTCAGCAAGCAACGGTTCATGAGCCTGGGCTCCTGTGGCGGGATCCGCGCCTATTCAGAACTGGCCACTTTTTTTCATAATAAGGTGGATATCCTGGCAACGGTGGGCACCGGCAAGGCCATTATCAATGACCCGTATAATCAGCTTCTGTTTGAGCTGGTTGCCGCCCGTTCAAACAGTCTGAGTTGGAAAGAGGTCAGCGATCAGGCGGCAATCATCTTTAAACACGGGATGGGAGAAGAGTACCTGCAACCCGGCTCGCTGCCGGCTATTTTGCATAGGATCATGGATCAGAAGCAGATTGAGAAACAGAGCAGTACGGTCAGCACGAACAGTACGGACAGCAGCACGAACAGTACGAACAGCACGCAGGTCCAGGCGCCGCCACCTGTCCAGACGCATGGCCTGGAGGTGCGCCAGGCAACAGGAGTGAATACCAACTGATCATGGCCCTGCTGAAACGCAACGAACTGGCCGCCTGGCTGGCCCAGGGGGGGGCTGAGCAGGAGGCGCGCGTCTATCTCTTTTTAGGGGAGAGGTATCTGTGCCGGGAAGCGGCGGATATGGCGCAACAGGCCCTGCTGCAGAAGGACGGGGGAGTGGTGCATACCATTGACGGCGATCAGGAAGATCCGGGCCAAACCCTTGGCCGGATTATCAATTTCAGTCTGTTGCCGGGGCGGCAGATCTACCGCGTGACCGACAGCCGTCTTTTTCATTCGACGGCGGTGGCGGAAAAGATCTGGAATAAGGCCGTGCAGGCCCATGAAGAGGGACGGCCGGGGTCGGCGCTGCGGCACATCCAGAACCTGGTGGAGTTGGCTGCACTCGGCGCGGAGGAGTCTTTGGCCGAGATTGATGCTGACCAGTGGAAGCAGGTGTTTGCTTTCGCCAAGCCTGATGGCTCGCTGGCCTGGGCGGATACGTTGCTCGCGAATGCGGGGCCACAGGCTGGCCCCAGGGGCGGCGGGGCGGCAATCCTTGCTGATCGCTATCTTACTGCTTTTGCCAAGGGGTTGCCGGCGCAGAATTTTCTGTTTCTCAGTGCCGAAAATGTTGATAAACGAAAACAGCTTTTCATCTTCATCAAAAAGAATGGTCTGGTTGTCGATTGCGCCATTGATGCAGGAGCCAGTTCCGCGGCGCAGAAAGGGCAGGAAGATGTTTTGCGCGAGATGGCACTCGAGACCCTTGCTCCTTTTAAGAAAAAGATAGAGCCACAGGCCATGAAGATGCTCTTTGAGCGGGTAGGTTTTCATCCGGTGGCGGTGGTCATGGAGCTTGAGAAGGTTCTCCTGTTTGTCGAGGAAAGGCCGATAATCAGTTGCGCGGATATTGAGGCCATGGTGGGCCGGACCAGGGAAGATGCCCTCTTTGAATTGACGGAGGCCTTCGGCAACAGACAGGTTGCCTTGACCCTGGTGATTCTTGGCCGTCTGGTGGAAAATGGAATTCATGTCCTTGCGATTCTGGCCACCATGCGTAATTATATAAGAAGGCTGCTGCTGTTTCGTTCCCTGCAGTTGCAGGATCAGCCGTCGTGGCAGCGGGGGATGCAGGTCAGGCAGTTTCAGGATGCTTATTTGCCGGCGCTCAAGGAAAAGGGGGAGTGGCCCGAGATGTTGAAAGGACATCCTTATGCCCTGTATATGAGTTTTAAAAAGGCGGAAGAGTTTTACTGCCCGGTGTTAAAAGACTGGCTGGCCCTTTTGCTGCAAGCAGATTTCCGGCTTAAGGGATCGCCCCTGCCGCCGGTCCTGATTCTGGAAGAGCTCTTTCTCACCATGTTTGCCTGGAAGCAAGGTGATGCTTTGAAGCTGGAATAAATTTTAATAGCGTGATGGTGTGGAGAAATGAGTCATACAAAAGATGACCATCAAGGATTAGTCGCCACCAGAGACAAGGAGGAGACTTGTGAGCCTTCTTTGTATAAGGCGCTGCTCCATAATGATGATTATACTTCAATGGAATTTGTGGTTGCTATCCTGGAAAATATTTTTGGCAAGACAACATCGGTGGCGACCAGGGTCATGCTCGATGTCCATCAGGAAGGGGTGGGGGTGGCCGGGATTTATACCCGGGAGATCTGCGAGACCAAGATTGAACTGGTGCATCATCTGGCCCGGAAAAATGGTTTTCCTCTCCGTTGTTCCCTTGAGAAGATATAGAAAAACAAATAAAAATATATGGTTACCCCTAAGTTCGGGGATATGGTGAAAGCAGATGCTGAGTAAGACATTGGAAATGGCATTGATTAAGGCGATCAGAGAGGCAAAGAGCTACCGGCATGAATACGTGACCGTCGAACATATGCTCTATGGATTGCTCTCTGATGAGTTGACCACCCATATTATCAGTCAGTGTGGTGGCTCTATTGAAAAGCTGAAAGAGCGGCTTGAGGCATTCTTCACGGCTGAACTGCCCACTTTGGGCCCTGACGGCCCCACTGAACCGGCTCAGACCGTGGCCTTTAACCGGGTGTTGCAGCGAGCGGTCTCCCACGTGCAGAGTTGCGGCAAGATCGAAGTGGATAGTGGTGACGTCCTGGCCGCTATTTTTTCGGAGTCGGAGTCCCATGCCGTTTATTTCCTTGGTTCGGAAGGGGTTGGCCGTCTGGCAGTGCTTGAGTATATCTCCCATGGTCTGCCGTCTGAAGGCTTGCAGAAGGAACCGCTGCCCCGCCCGCCCGCCGGACCTGGAACGGACCCTGAGACCAGAGAGATGGAGAAGGACGAGAAGATCCTCCAGGATTTCACCATCAATCTGACGCGCCGCGCGGCGGAAGGACACCTTGATCCCCTCATTGGCCGGGACATGGAAGTGAACCGGATGATGCAGGTGCTTTGTCGGCGCAAGAAAAACAATCCCTTGCTGGTGGGCGAACCAGGGGTCGGCAAGACGGCCATCGCCGAGGGTCTGGCCCTGCGCATCCATGATGACAGCGTGGCCCGGGCCGCGGGACAAAAGGCCATGGTTCCTGATCTCCTGCAGGATACGGAGATCTATCTCCTCGATATGGGGACGCTGGTGGCCGGCACCAAATATCGGGGTGATTTTGAGAAGCGGATGAAAGGTGTGGTCGAGGCCGTGGAACGGAAGAAAAACGCCATCCTCTTTATTGATGAGATCCATACCATTGTTGGCGCCGGCGCTACCAGCGGCGGCTCCATGGATGCCTCCAACCTGTTGAAACCGGCCCTGCAGTCAGGAGTCCTGCGCTGTATCGGTTCCACCACCTATGAAGAGTATAGGAACCATATTGAAAAGGATCGCGCCCTTTCCCGCCGCTTTCAGAAGATCGATGTGGAGGAGCCTTCTGTTGAAGAAACCCGGCTGATTCTGCAGGGGTTGCAGCCTAAATATGAGCAGCACCATCAGGTCAGGTATGCCGGCACGGCTATCAAGGCCATGGCCGAACTGGCTGACCGCTATATCAACGACCGTTTCCTGCCGGATAAGGCCATTGATGTGCTCGACGAGGTAGGATCGAACTTTCGTCTGGCCGGCAGGATTGGGAGGACCGTCACGGTCCGGGATGTGGAGGTGGTGGTCTCGCGCATGGCCAGGGTTCCGGCCAAAAGCGGGACGAGCGCCGATCTCGGTTCCCTGAAAGAGCTGGCCGCCACCATGAAAGGGGCAATCTTTGGTCAGGATGAGGCCATAGACACGGTGGTGGGCGCGGTCAAACGAGCGCGGGCCGGTCTTGGCCATCCGCAGTCGCCGACCGGCTGTTTTCTCTTTGCCGGGCCCACCGGAGTCGGCAAGACCGAGGTGGCCAGGCAGCTGGCCCAGACCCTGGGCGTTCATTTTGAGCGTTTTGACATGAGTGAATACATGGAGAAACATGCGGTGGCCCGTCTCATTGGCGCGCCTCCTGGTTATGTGGGCTTTGATCAGGGCGGGCTGCTCACCGAGGCCATCCGCAAACATCCCTATTCCGTGTTGTTGCTGGATGAGATTGAAAAGGCCCATGCCGATATCTTCTCCATCCTGCTGCAGGTAATGGATCATTCGACCTTGACCGATAATGCGGGGCGGAAGGCGGATTTTCGTAATGTCATCCTGATCATGACCACCAATGCCGGGGCCCGGGAGATGAGCAGTACCCCTATTGGCTTTATGTCCGAGAAAAAGGGGCGCGATCAGAAGGCGGTCAAGGGCTTGTTTGCTCCCGAGTTCCGCAACCGACTGGATGCGATTATCTCCTTTGGGGCCTTGAGCGCGGCATCGGTGGAAAAGGTCGTCGATAAGATGATTGTTGAATTGCAGGCGCAACTCTGCGAGCGGAAGGTGACCATTACCCTGACCCCCAGTGCCCGTAAGCATCTGGCCACTAAAGGCTATGATCCTGACTATGGCGCCAGACCGCTGAGAAGGCTGATCATGAAGGAGATTGGTGATGTGCTCACCGATGAGATCCTGTTTGGCGCTCTGGTGCGGGGCGGAGAGGCCAAGGTGCATTTGCAGGAGAAAAAACTGGTCTTTACCTATCGAACTAAGCCGCTGTAAAAAAATAACATGGCCATCTAAGTGCCCGGAGCGGCATAAGGAGCCGTAACGAAATAGATATAAATGGCCATGTTATTTCGTAACGGCTCCTAAATAAAAATCATAATGAAGGATATAGTCATATGCATACTGTAATTAACTGGCTGGTGGAGAGTATAGGCGCCATGGGCTATCCGGGGATATTTGTCCTGATGGCGATGGAGAGCTCGGTCATCCCGGTCCCCAGTGAGCTGATCATGCCTCCTGCCGGTTATCTCGTCCAGGCCGGGCAGATGAACATGCTGTTCGTCATTCTCAGCGGTGCTTTCGGCAGCCTTTTCGGGGCCTATGCCAATTATTTTGCCGCCCATTATCTGGGCCGGCCGCTTATCCTGAAATATGGCCGCTACGTCTGGATCACCGAGGAGAAGTTTCTCAAGGTCGAGACCTTCTTCTTGAAGCATGGTGAGATTTCGACCTTTATCGGGCGGCTCCTGCCGGTCGTGCGTCACCTGATCTCGCTTCCGGCCGGACTGGCCGGAATGAATCACTGGAAGTTCTCTTTCTATACCTTGCTGGGTGCGGGCATATGGGTGACGATCCTCACCTGGATCGGTTATTTTATCGGCAGCAATCAGGCCCTGATCATGCAGTATTCACACCAGGCCCTGTACGGGGTACTTGTCCTCTCGGCCGTGATCATCGTTGTTTATGTGAAGTTGCAGCCGAAGAGGGTAAAACAGGGAGAGGCTTGATTTGAGAAGAATGACGGGATATTGAGTGGGCGCAGCTATGAACCTAAAAACGGCAGTTACCTCATAATGCACATGTCGCTCCCCCTCATCCCGAACCCTTCTCCCCCAGGGAGAAGGGCAAAAACTCCCTCTCCTTTTGGGAGAGGGTCGGGGTGAGGGAAAGGTTTAGCAATACAAGAAGTTGTTGCAAAATCACTGTATCCAACGACCGTTTTTAGGGTGAAAGTTTTGCATAGTCCCAGACTGCTCCTTGCCGCAGTGCTTCTCCTGCAGAGTGTTTTTCTCAACGCCTGCCAGGCTCAACACCCTTCGAGTGCCAAACCGCCTGCTGTGAAGCCGCATGGTGCGAGCCCTGGCAGATTGGCAGAGAATCTTTTCTCAGGTTCTCGTATTCCCCTCCAGGAAGCCGGGCAGATTGTCACCCTCCACAATATGATCCGGGCGGAAGTCGGCGTTGCTCCTGTCGTCTGGTCGGAAAAACTGGCTGCTTATGCCCAGCAATGGGCTGATCATCTTGTCTCTTCCTGGTGGTGTCGGATGAAACATCGTCCCCGCTCCGGGAAGTGGCGGCAGGAATATGGCGAGAATATCTTTATCGGAACCGCCGGTTATTACGGCACATCGGATGCGGTCATGGCCTGGGCGGCGGAAAAACCCGGGTATCATGGCGAGGCGCTTCAATCTTTTCCCCGGTCAGGTGCTGGTCATTATACCCAGATGGTCTGGCGGGATACCACGCAGATTGGCTGTGCCACCGGGATGTGCAAGGGTAATCTTTATGTGGTCTGTAATTATGATCCTCAGGGGAATATCATAGGACAGAAGCCTTATGACTAATCC
>JANMTN010000281.1:0-7998 GCA_031390685.1 Desulfobulbaceae bacterium | reverse complement strand
GTTATGAGATTTTTGGTGCAGAAGAAAAGAAAGAGATCCTGGAGGTGCTGGATACCGGTGTCCTCTTTCGCTATGAGTTTGGCGCCCAGCGCCAGGGCGAGTACAAGGTGCTGGACTTTGAGAAACAAATTGCCGCTTATTGCGGAACTTAGTATGGCCAGGCCGTGACCTCGGGAACCGCGGCCCTGAAGGTGGCCCTGGCCGCGCTCGGCATTGGTCCGGGAGATGAGGTCATCACCCAGGGATTTACCTTTGTTGCCACCTGGGAGGCAATTCTTGATATCGGCGCTCTTCCGGTATTTACCGAGATCGATGCGACCCTGAATATGGACCCTGTTGATCTTGAAAAAAAGATTACCGCCAGGACCCGCTGTATTATCCCGGTGCATATGCTGGGCGCCCAGGCCAGGATTCAGGAGATCGTTGCCATTGCCGCAAGGCATGGCATTCCCGTGATTGAGGATACGGCCCAGGCCGCGGGGGCCAGAATTAACGGGCAGCATCTGGGCACGTTTGGCGACTGCGGCACCTTTTCCTTTGATGCGGTGAAGACCATGACCACCGGCGAGGGAGGGATGGTCATTACCGCCGATGAAAAACTGTGGCGAACCATGTCGGAGTATCATGATCATGGCCATGACCATGCAGTTAATCCCGGCACCCGCGGTGGCGAAGGCAGGCGTTTTATCGGTTTCAATTATCGGATGATGGAGCTGCAGGGCGCCATCGGTCTGGCCCAGCTCGCCAAACTTGATTCCATGATTGCGGCCCAGAAAAAAACAAAGGCCGCCTTGAAAGAGGCCGCCTCTTTTATCCCAGGCGTGCAGTTCCGGGAGCTTGTTGATGAGGCTGGGGATTCCGCGACCTTCTTCTGCTTTTTGCTGGAAAGCCGGGACCATTGCCGGCGGGTGAACAAGGTGCTTGTTGAAAACAAGGCCGGCGCCATAAATTTTGGCGAGAACAGCTGGCACTTTTATCCCAGGTGGGAGCATCTGCTGGCTGGGGCCACGGTTGCCAGAAGCGGCTGGCCGTTTTTCGAGCCTGGTGGAAAAAGAAGGGTTGTCTATGACCCCGAATCTCTGCCGGCTTCCGCCGAATTAATCAGTCGGACCCTGGTCTATCCGATACCGGTCAAGATGTCTGAAGAGAGACTTGCAGAGATGAGAGCGGCTCTGCATCAGGCGGCAAAGGCATGATTCTTTCTGACCAGGTCCCGAAGTTCGACACTTATTCCAAAAATCATTCAAGTTGACACCGGGGGGTAGAGTGGGTGGGCGCAGACCCACCGACGAACGAGCGGCGACGAAGCAGTACGGGTTATCGGTAAAATTTGTGACTGCCGTACTGATTAAGATAGGTGAGATGGGACGACCAGTCGGGAGATATGTTTTTGAGATGAAAGTGGGTCGCGCCTGCGGTGAAATCACTGGTGTTAAGGGCAATGAATGCAGACCGCATACATTGAAGAAAAACCGGCAAATTGTGAGGGAAATATATTTTTTTTCCCCGAACCCATTGAAACTGGTGTGGTTGCTTGATTACTTCTTCAATTGAAATATCTTGTTGCTGGGCCCGATTCAGGGTTACATGAGCAATGGCAATCTGTCCAATCTGTGGCTCGGAACGTGCCTCATGGTATACGTTCAGGGCCAGCCATAAAAATCCTTCAAGTAGTGTCATTTTTGTTCCTCCATTGATTTATTTAAAATCATAGTAAGGTTTATTATCATATTATACAATTTTTTGCAAGGATGGTGTTTGGTGCTGCAGGACTAACTATTTGTATATACGTAATTACTCAGATTGTTGAGACCTTTGGACCGCAGTCAGTTATGGTAGAAAAGTGAATAATTAAGGAATGTTAGATGCCTGGAGGCCAAGGTCGGTTGGAAAATGGTCGACATTAAAGGGTCAGAGCGGGACTCGTTGGTAATTTTACATCACTAACGGCCTGAACATCTACGGATTATCAGCCTAAGCAGTCAGTTTTATTAGTAATTATCTTCAGACTACAATGTTATTTATCATCCATCAAAAGAATAAAATAAATCCTCTATGAAAATCGCTATAATTGGAACAGGCTATGTCGGTCTGGTGACAGGTGCATGTCTGGCAGAATTTGGCCATCATATTACCTGCATGGATATGGATGCGGGGAAGATCAACTCCTTGCTGGGAGGGAAGATTCCCATTTACGAGCCGGGACTGGCGGAATTGGTACGCAAGAATGTGAGTGAAGGTCGTCTTGCTTTCACCACCGAACTGACAGACTGTGTCCCGAATGCCTCGGCTGTCTTTATTGCGGTGGGTACACCAACCTCCAGGCGTGGTGACGGCTATGCGGATCTGACCTATATCTATGCCGCAGTCAAAGATCTTGCTCCGTATCTGACTGGTTATACTGTTATTATTGATAAGAGTACCGTGCCTGTTGGCACCGCCCGTCAGGTCGCCCGCTTGATCATGGAGGCAAATCCAGCCGCCGATTTTGACGTGGTCTCCAATCCCGAATTTTTACGGGAGGGCGCCGCGCTCAATGATTTCATGCGGCCGGACCGGATCGTCATTGGTTCTGAATCGGTAAAGGCCCAGGCCGTGATGAAAGAGATCTATGATCCCCTGTATCTCATCTCCACTCCTTTTGTCTTTACCGGGCTTGAATCTGCTGAGCTCATCAAGTACGCGGCCAACGCCTTTCTCTCCATCAAGATCTCTTTTATCAATGAAATGGCCAATCTCTGTGAAGAGGTGGGGGCGGATGTGGTGGATCTGGCCAAGGCCATTGGCCTGGATGGCCGTATCGGCGGTAAATTCCTCCACCCGGGCCCTGGCTTTGGCGGCAGCTGTTTTCCGAAAGATACCCTGGCACTCTTACGGATTGCTCAGGAGCATGGTGTCTCCGCCAGATCAGTGGCGGCGGCGGTCGAGATCAACGCGGCGCAGAAGGCGGGTATGGTCAAAAAGATCCGTCAGGCTCTGGGCGGCGATGTGACGGGCAAAACCATAGGGGTCCTCGGCTTGACTTTCAAGCCGGAGACAGACGATCTCCGAGATGCTCCAGCCCTCAGCATCCTGCCTCCGTTGCATGAAAAAGGGGCAAGGATTCAGGCCCATGACCCCCAGGGGATGGAAGAGGCGAAGAAATTATTCCCTGAATTCTCCTATGTCAATAATGTTTACGAGGCAGCCACTGGCGCCGATGCCCTGGTGCTGATGACCGAATGGAATCAATACCGCGCGCTTGATCTTGACCGGCTCAAGTCTTTGATGCGGACACCCCTGTTTATCGATCTGCGCAATGTCTATTCCCCTCAAAGAATGCAGGCCGCAGGGTTTGAATATGTGGGGGTGGGCCGGGGGTAATGGTTTTTTTGGGTATGGTCCTGTTGGGTGGTAGCAGTAAGGCGCCACGCAAAGAAACAGCCGGAAAAGACTGCTGTTTCTTTGACGCGGCATAAGGTGCCGTAAGCAAGGCAAGCAAGAAAAAGCCCTTGCTTGCCTTGCGGCGGCACCTAAAATTTTTCAACTGTTGTGGGTAAATGAATATTTTGATTTGTGGCGGGGCCGGATATATTGGTTCTCATATGGTTAAAATGCTGGCGGGGCAGGGGCATCAGGTTACTGTTTTTGATAACCTGAGCACCGGTCATAAAGAGGCGGTATCTTGCGGAGTTGAGTTGGTGCAGGGCGACCTGCTGCGCCCTGAGGATCTGGCAGCTCTTTTCTCCCGGCAGTATTTTGATGCGGTCATGCATTTTTCTGCCAAATCGCTGGTTGGTGAGTCGGTTCTGAACCCGGCCCTCTACTATGCGAATAATGTGGTTGGCACCTTAAACCTGCTGGATGCGATGCGCGATAATGGGGTGTCTAAATTTATCTTTTCCTCATCGGCTTCCATTTTTGGGAACCCGCTCCAGGAGCGGATTAACGAGTCCCATCCCCAGGCGCCCATTAACCCCTACGGGGAGACCAAGCTCATGGTGGAGCATATCCTGCGTGACTACCATACGGCGTACGGGCTCAGATCTGTCAGTCTCAGGTATTTTAATGCGGCCGGCGCCGATCCTGGCGGCGAGATCGGCGAATCACACCAGCCGGAAACACACCTTCTCCCCAATGTGCTCTGCTCCTTGTTGTCAGAACAGAGGGAACTCAAGGTTTTTGGTCGGGAATACAAGACCCCGGATGGCACATGTGTCCGCGATTATATCCATATCAATGATCTCTGTGAAGCCCATCTGCTGGCGCTGTCCTTTCTGGAGAATAATGATGGCGCCCATGGATTTAACCTGGGCAATGGCAATGGTTTCTCGGTGTTGGAGATAATCCATTCCGCCGAACAGGTAACCGGCAGAAAGATTGCCTTCACCTCTGCGCCGCCAAGACCCGGCGATCCGGCAATGCTGGTGGCTGACAGTGAGCGGGCCATGGAAAAGCTTGTCTGGCAGCCCAAATACACAAAGATCGATGATATCATTGCCACGGCCTGGCAGTGGCATCAAAATCAGCGGTTTTGATGCCGGATGTGGTGATGGAATTTTGCCGGCAAGGGAAGTGTAAAAGGCAACAGGGCGGATTATCAATATGTTGATAATCCGCCCTGTTGCCTTTGTGGTTTACTGAAAAATCATTAATAAAAGATAGAGCTGTTCCCGTCATAGGCCATCTGGTAGATATTGATGACATCGTCCAGGGTTGGTTGCCGGGGGTTGTTTTCAACGGGACGGGTCACGGTCAAGGCAATCCGGGCCATTTCGGGAATCTGGTCGGCTGGGATGTCGAGATCCTCCAGGGTTGCCGGAATGCCCACATCGGCGTTGAGTTCAAACAGGGCCTCCACGCATCTTTCTGCCGCTTCTCTGGTGGTCACCTCGTCGGTTTTTTTACCGAGGACTGAGGCCAGGATAGCAAATTTTTCCAGATTGCCGATGAGATTGTATTCAATCACGTAGGGCAGCAGCACTGCGTTGGCAAGACCGTGGGCGATGCCAAACATGCCGCCCATGGGATAGGCCATGGCGTGAACCAGGCCGACGCCGGCGGTTGCCAGGGCCTTGCCGCCTAAAAGGCTGCCCATGAGCATGGCGGAACGGGCCTCCAGGTTGGCGCCGTTGGCATAGGCCTTTGGCAGATTGCGGCTGATCAGATCAATGGCCTCCAGCGAATACATCTCGGAGATGATATGGGCCTGGATGGAGGTGTAGGCCTCAATGGCATGGGTCAGGGCGTCAATACCGGTATAGGCGGTGACGCGGGGCGGCAGGCTGAGAGTCAACGCCGGATCAAGAATGGCTGCCTCCGGGTAGAGCGGGGCGCCATTCATGCCGCCTTTGGAACCTGTTTTCTCATTGATGAACACGGCGGTGAATGTCACCTCGGCGCCGGTGCCGGCGGAGGTGGGGACCATGATCTTGGGCGCTCCGGCCTTTGGAATCTTGTCAAGGCCGAGGTAGTCAGCAGCCTTGCCGCCGTTGGTAAGCAGAATCGCCACGGCCTTGGCCACATCCATGGCCGAACCGCCACCGGCTCCGATCACACAGTCGCAGCCATTGGCCTTCGCCAGTTTATAGCCTTTATCGGCAAGCTTCAGCCCCGGTTCGGGATCAATGTGGTCATAGAGGGTATAGGGGATGGCGGCGGCATCGAGGGGGGCTGTGATCTGGCTGACAATCCCGGCCTTGACCAGACCTGGGTCAATGACCAGAAAAACATTGCTGCCCTTGAAATCCTGAACAGTCCTGCCCAGATTGCTGATGCTGCCAACGCCAAACTGGATGCGGGTGGGCTGGGTAACGGTGAACGATTGTGAGTGAGTCATGGGAGTAGGTTAGAGGTAAAGGTTTACAGGTGAGTATTGAGTCTTTATCTTCAGGTGCCGTTATGAAATAAGCAGTGTTTTTTTGCTTATTTTATAACGGCACCTGATGCCGCTTCAAGGAAACAGCCAATCGTTTCCGGCTTTTTCCTTGAGTGGCGTCTTGCCGATAACAACATACAAGGGGCGGTAACGAAACAACCATTCCATCCTGATAATTGTGTTACGGCTCTTTATGGCGGCTGCCGCATTCCAATGTTACGGTTATTTGAGAACAACGGCTACAGCTAACCAGAAAAAGAAGAGCTTGGAAATAAGAAAAAAGACATATCGTCTGTAAAAAGTGATGCAGGCTCTCTCTTCCATCTGTTACGTTCATTTGGTGATTTTTTAATGTTAACTGTCAATTTTTTCTTTTCACCTTGCCGATGAGTATGCTGAAAGAGATTATCCTGGCCAACCCCCGAGGGTTCTGCGCCGGTGTGGTGCGGGCCATTGCCACGGTGCGACTGGCCCTTGAACAGTATGGGCCGCCGATTTATGTGCTTCATGAGATCGTGCATAACAAGCATGTCGTCCAGGAACTGGAGAAATTAGGTGTTGTTTTTATGGTGGAACTTGCCGATATCCCGCGGGGGGCAGTCTGTATCTTCAGCGCCCATGGGGTCTCGGTGGCCGTTCAGGAACAGGCGCAGATCCTTGGTCTGCGGACTATTGACGCCACCTGCCCCCTGGTGAGCAGTGTTCACCGGATGGTGGAAAAATATCATGCCGATGGCTGTGAGGTACTGATCATCGGCCATCACCGGCATCCGGAGGTGGAGGGTGCTGCTGGCCGTGTTGTCGACCGGGTGCATGTCATTGCTACCGAGGAAGAGGCGGAGAGGGTGCAGGTTGTCGATCCTCAGCGGGTTGCCTATGTCACCCAGACCACCCTCAGTCAGAGCGATATTGCCGGGATCAGGGCCAAGCTGGAGCAGCGTTTTCCGGCCATCAGGGGCCCGCGTTCAAACGTCTGTTACGCCACCCAGAACCGCCAGAACGTGGTGAAGGAATTGGCGCTGAAGACGGATATCCTCCTGGTGGTTGGCTCGAAAACCAGTTCCAACTCCAACAGGTTGCGGGAGGTCGGGGTCAGGGCTGGAATGACAGGATATCTGATTGATGATGAGACCGATATCCAATCGGAATGGCTGGAGGGACATGCCAGCGTGGGGGTGACTGCCGGGGCCTCTGCCCCTGAACGTCTGGTGCTTGGGGTGGTCAAATGGTTGCAGGAGTATGGGGCGACAGTTGTCACTGAGCTGCCGGGCAAAGAGGAACAGGTCTCTTTTCAACCGGCAGTGCTTGGGAACAATTAGGAATTAGAAATTACGAATTACGATTTGTCTTATTCGTAATTCGTAATTCCTTTATTTCAGCGTTTCCCGGATACGGGCCATGGCCTTTTCGACATTGGCCTGGGAATTAAAGGCGGAGAGACGGATATAGCCCTCGCCGCATTTACCGAATCCGGCGCCGGGGGTGCAGACCACGCCGGTCGTGTTCAGCAGCATGTCAAAGAATTCCCAGGAGTCGCCCTTGGCATCAATCCAGATGTAGGGCGCGTTCTCGCCCCCCACAAAGTCATAGCCAAGGGTTGTCATCTCCTGCCGGATCAGATCGGCATTGCGCATGTAAGAGGCGACCAGCTCCCTGGTCTGGGCCTGCCCTTCCTCGCTGTAGACGGCCTCGGCGGCGCGTTGCACCGGATAGGAGACGCCGTTGAACTTGGTGCAGTGGCGGCGGTTCCACAGGGGGTGGAGCAACTGGCGGTTGCCCTGGGAATCAAAGGCGGCGCACTCTTTAGGGACCACGGTGTAGGCGCAGCGGGTACCGGTGAAACCCGCGCTCTTGGAGAAAGAACGGAACTCAATGGCCACTTCCCTGGCCCCGGCGATTTCATAGATGGAGTGGGGCAGGGACTCGTCGCGGATGAAGGCCTCATAGGCGGCGTCAAAGAGGATCAGCGCTTTTTTCTCCTTCGCGTACTTCACCCATGAGCTTAACTCTTCCTTGGTAATAGTTGATCCTGTGGGATTATTTGGAAAGCAGAGATAGATCAGGTCCACGTCTTCAGAGGGCAGGGCCGGCACAAAATTGTTGGCCTTGGTGGAGTCCAGATAGACCAGACCCTGATACCT
>JANMTN010000273.1:0-6247 GCA_031390685.1 Desulfobulbaceae bacterium | reverse complement strand
CAGAAACCAAGACAGATCATCATCGCCGGTGACCCGGATGCTGCCGATACAAAACAACTCGTCAATCTTATCAACACCTTCTATCTTCCCACCACCATAGTCCTGCTCGCCGATAATGGTCCGGGACAACGCTATCTTGAGCAAAATATGCCCTTTATGAAGGATATGTCAGCCATTGACAACAAGGCCACCGCCTATGTCTGTGAAAATTTCACCTGCAAAAAGCCGGTCAACTCGGCGCAAGAGCTGGCCTCGCTCATTGCCCCTGCCAAGGAGTAAGCATTCTCCCCTTCTCCCCTTCTCTCTTTTCTTTTGCGTTCCCCTCCGGCTTTGTATATAAATAGGCACTGTTCCTTTTTTTTTAAAAAAAATACCCATCATACCAGGGCCTCGAAGGCATCCCTCATGCTCATATTCTACAACCTTATCCAGCTCATCTTTCTGGTCCTCAGCCTGCCCTTCCTGCTGGCCCTGGTTCTGTTGACGCCCAGATATCGTCTGCGGACCTGGCAACGTCTTGGATTTGGCCTCAAGGCACTGGTTGAGCGCAAGAGAAAGGGAGCGCGCATGACTATCTGGGTCCATGGACTCTCTGTAGGGGAAGTAACATCGGCCCTGCCGCTCATCTCCGGCATCCGTAACCGGTTTCCCGGGGTGTTTCTGGTCTTTTCCGCCGCCACCCGTTCCGGGGCCAAGGTCGCGGAACAGCTCATGGCCGACCATGTTGATCTTCTGATTCCCTTTCCTCTTGATATCCTTCCTGTGACCGCCTTTTTTGTCAGGGTTATCAGGCCTGATCTTTTTATCCTGGTGGAAACTGATTTCTGGCCCAATTTCCTGACCTGTCTGCAACGCCGCAGGATTCCGGCCATGCTGGTCAATGGCCGGATTTCTCACCGATCCATGGCCTCATACCGGCGTTTCTCCTTTTTTTTCAAGCCGATCTTTTGCACCTTTCGCCACCTCTGCATGCAGACCGAGACCGACCGGGTCAACATGATTGATCTGGGAGTACCGGACGGGCGGGTCCACACCCTGGGAAACCTCAAACTCGACACCCAGCTTATCACTGGCACTGGCAGCACTCAACCGCAAGCGGCACACGAAATACCGATTGCCCTGCCCGACAACAGTCTGTTGTTGGTCGCCGGTTCAACCCATAAAGGCGAAGAGGAGATCATCCTCGCAGTCTATGTCCGGCTCAAAGCGGCATACCCCCATCTTTTTCTCGTTATCGCCCCCAGGGATATCAGCAGGGGCAAAGAGATTCAAGGGCTGGCTGCGGCCAAGGGCATCATTGGCGCCTGTCGATCCGAGGGAAAGCAGGGCAGCCAGAAACTTCTCATCCTCGACACTATTGGCGAACTGGCCAACTGTTACCGTTTTGCCGATATTGCCTTTGTGGGAGGCAGTCTGCTGCGCCGGGGAGGACACAATCCCATTGAACCCGCGGTCATGGGCGCCCCGGTGCTCTTTGGCCCGCACATGGAGGACTTCGCCGAGATCAGCCAGGATCTCCTTACCGCTGGCGGGGCCAAAAGGGTCGGCGGCGAAGAGTCTCTGTTTCAGGCCGCCAGTATCTGGCTTGCCGATGCCCGGCTGCGGCAGGATGCAGGGCTGGCCGCCCTCAGATGCGTAGAAAAACAGCAAGGTGTTATTGAACGCCATCTGCAACTGATCCACACACTGCTGTGAACAGGCTCGCCACCTTTCTCTCCACCCACCTCCTGCTGATTGTCACCTTTTTTTTCGCTTTGGGCATCAGTTGCGCCCTGCCCTTTCACTTTACACCCGGCCGGATCCTTCTCCTGCCACTGTTTGCCGGCGGCTGTGTCCTGTTCACGCACCTGCGCAGGCAGCCCCAGGCAACGCTTATCCTGCTCCTGCCCTTTGTCGCCAGCCTCGGTTTTGTTCATGGCATCCTCGCCAACAGGGAGCCGCCATCGCCCGAGCATATTTTGCATCTGATTAAGCAGGAACAGGAGGCAGTCCTGCTCTGCACCCTGGACCGGCTGCCGGGATTTAATGGCGAAAACAGCACCCTTGTTGTTTTCGCCCACTCCCTGCGGCTGAAAGAAAGTGCGGAGTTCGTCGCCGCAAGCGGTCTGGTACAACTCAAACTCAAGGCCCCCTGGCCAAAAGAGTTGATGCCAGGCGATCAGCTTGTGATCCGCGCCAGACTGGACCGTCCGCGCACCTTTCACAATCCCGGCAGTTTTGACTACCCCGCCTTTCTGGCCCGGCAGAATATCTGGATAACGGGCAGGATCAGCTCACCCCTGCATATCTACCGTCTGGAACAGCAGCCCACACTCCGGCATCAGGCGCGCTACCTGCCAGAGCAGCTTCGGACCCGAATCAGCTCCTTTATTGAGCAGACAGTGCCGCCTGAGATCAGCAGTGTCTATAAGGCGCTGCTGATCGGCGACGCCTCGGGGATCAGTCAGGAAATCCTGGAGGCGTTCAAGGGCTCGGGCTGCATGCATATTCTCTCCATCTCCGGGGCCCACCTGTCGATTCTGGCCACCTTTCTGTTCTTTACCTTATACTGGCTGCTGCGCAGGTCTGAATATCTCATCCTCCGGTATCCGGTAAAGAAAATAGCCGCCGGACTCTGCCTGGTGCCGCTGGCCATTTACACCCTGCTGGCCGGGGCCAATATCCCGGTCGTCCGGTCGCTCATCATGGTGACCGTGTTTATGGCCGCCCTCTGCGCCGACAAAAGAAAATCCCTGTTTGTCTCCCTGGCCCTTGCCGCTCTGCTTATCCTCATCTGGGACCCAAACAGTCTTTTTACCGCCTCTTTTCAACTCTCCTTTATGGCGGTCGCCTCCATCGCGGTGGTCGCCCCGCTTATCGCCCGACTGGCGGTAACAGAAAAAAAAGAGGAACCTCCTGGCAAAAGTCTGGGCCGTCGTCTTCTCCATTTCACCCTGGCGGCGCTCATTGTATCCATGGCCGCCACCATTGGCACCGCCCCCCTGCTTCTCTCTTATTTTAACCGGATCTCCGTGGTGGCCCCCGCGGCCAACCTGCTGGTGGAACCCCTGATCTGTTTGTGGAGCCTGACTCTCGGCTTTATCGCCTGCCCGCTCATCTTTATCATGCCTGCCGCCGCCGCCCTGCTCCTGCACCTTGGCGGCACTGGCCTGATTGTCGCCCTGAAAATGGCAGTTTTTTTCAACAATATTCCCTTTTCCACCCTCTGGCTGCCAACACCGTCGCCAACCCTTATCGTCCTCTATTATGCCGCCATTCTTATTGGCATATCCGGGATTCTCGTCAGCAAGACTGCCAGGATTCTCGGCGCCGGCTCCTTTGCCCTCATTATTTTCCTCTTTTTCTTCCCGCCTGCTGAACTGCTGAAAGGCCGGATCACGGTCAGTGAGATCACCTTTCTCGATGTGGGCCAAGGCAGCGCCACTTTCCTCCAGCTCCCATCCGGCAAACGAGCACTCATTGATGGTGGTGGCGGTATGGCATCTCCAGGCTTTAATGTGGGCGAAGACATCATCGCTCCCTTCCTGTGGCAGAGAGGGGTAAAACAACTGGACGCCATCATTGTCACCCATGGCGATTCGGATCATTACAACGGCATCCCCTTTCTGCTGCAACGCTTCCGGCCAAAGGTCCTCTGGATCAACGACCGTGCCGGACATGAAAACGCCTGGCGGCAGATACTGGCACTGGCCGGCAGACTTCATATCGAGATCAAGATACCGCGACAAGGGGAAGAACTGATCAGGGGCGGGGAGGCAGAGATCGTCCATCTGGGGATCCCAGGGGAATCAGGCGGGGCCAGATCAAACGACCAAAGCCTTGTTCTTCGATTTGCCCATAATAACCTGTCCTGTATTTTTGCCGGGGACATCAGTTCCAATATGGAAACGCAACTGGTTGAGGAAAAGATTCCGCTCCAATCGGCCCTCCTTCTCTCCCCGCACCATGGCTCATCGACATCCAACTCCGAGCTCTTTCTCAAGGCCGTCAGCCCGCAGACCATCGTGGTCTCGGCCGGACGCTTCCGCCCCGACAATTTTCCGGCGCCTGAGGTGCGAAAGCGTTGCAATGAACTGGGGATCAAGATGCTGATCACCGCCGAACAGGGGGCAATCACCGTCACCAGCGAGGGCGTCATTTTCCCCGGCAAGGGTAAATTCTATTGACCAGGCCGCCGTTTTCCATTTAGATAGCTTGCACGATCTCCACTTCACTACCCATTCAACATTATTCAACATTGGAAAAGATCATGGCCTCAAAAACAAAGAAAGCAAAAGTAAGCGCGGCGCTGGTGGCGGAAAAATCAGAAGAAGCTATGATTGCGGGGATTCTGGAAGGCAGCCCGGACGGCATCGGCGTGGTTGTGGTCCGGCTTGAATGCGGCTGCCGGAAGATGGCGGCGGTGGCCAAAGACGGCGAACCGGCCTCCAAGGTTATTATCTATCGCGATCAGGCTGAAAGCATCTGTGACAAGTGCAAGGAGGATAATGGTGATTTCATGCGGGTAACTGAGACCTTCATCCACTGGGTGCAACCCGAACCAGCGGACGCGGAAAAAAAGATGATCACGGACAAGGTACTGGGCACCACTCCCAGCGCCAATTGATGGCATTTTGATCATGACAAGCGGTTTCCTGTCTAAGGCCTCTGCGTGGGTGGCATCCGGAATTCTGTTGACCTCGCTGTTTCTGACCGGCTGCGCCCGAGACCAGGAACAGGACGAAGGCATGGTCAACCAGAAAAAATCAGCAACAGGCAGCGGCTACGGCAATATATCCAGCATCAATGCCACTCCTTCCCCCCGTCAGCTGGAAAGCGATGAGCCTCTGAACACCAGCCTGCTGCCCAAACCTGTTGTTGCAATTCCTGCTTCAAAAGGCCGTCCAACCCAGGAGTGCTATCACCTGCAGCCAACCGTGTCTCAGGGAAAAAAGAAAAAAGGCGGGCGTTGTGAACCCCAGAGCCTTCCCTTTGCCCGTTGCCGAAGCGGCATCAACAGTTGTTGCCTGGGATGGAACAATGGTCCCTTGACCTGGTTTGCCTGTGAACAGCAGCACAGCAACACCTCCTCCGTCCCTGTTCCCAACAGCGTTCTCATCCTCGCCGCCAACAAGCGCCATAACATGCCCACGGGCCATGTGGCCTATGTGGAAGAGGTTGTCGCCGAAAAACCGCCATTATACCGGCTTCTCTTCAGTCACACTAATTATGATCGTCAATGCAGCCTGGAAACGAACATTGAGGCCGAGTATAACAGCTCTACCAAAATCCTGAATATCCTTACCGGCGCCTGGAAAGAGTGGGGAAAAAGACTTCCTGTAGCCGGATTTATCCTCAAGTAATGGCCAGACCTCACTGTTTTCCCTTTCCTTTCTGCCGCCGGCATCTGGCCATGAACCCCTCAGCCCATTCCGGGGTGCCATCGGCATGGACATGGGTGTACAAGGCCAGAACATTGTTCATGATCAGGCCGTCACGGCCGGACATGAAGCCCTGGCCACGGGTCATCTTCAAGGCAAGCTGTTCCGGTCGGCCCTGCCACTCAAGGATGGTGGAATAGCGAAATTCATGGCCCTTGATCTCGGTTCCCCGCGCATAAAAGGAGTTTTTTCCTTCCACTTCAAAGACAGAGTAACCGTGAGCCTGCGGCTTTCCTGACATTCCGAACCGAACAGGAAAAACCCCGGCCAGCGGGTACTCCTGACCCTCCAGGACTATTGATTCTCCCAGATAGATCAGCCCTCCACACTCGGCATAAATGGGCAGTCCGCTCTCGGCAGCCTGCTTGACAGACTGGCGGAATTCCTTGTTTGCGGCCAGTTCCGCGGCGCTGGTCTCGGGAAAGCCGCCACCGATATACAAGCCGTCAAGCGCCGGAAGGGCGCTGGCGGTCAGGGCATTAATCATAACCAGTTCCGCGCCCAGCCGTTCGAGTGCCTCAAGATTTTCCGAATAATAAAACTGGAAGGCGGCATCCATCAGGATGCCGATCCGCAGCCGTGCTGACTCCTGTGTCAGAATCTCCTGCCCGGAAGAGAGTGGCCGCCCCACCGGGGCCATGATGGCCTCAATCCGCTCCAGATCAAGATGCTCGGTCATGGTTGCCGCCAGAAAATCCATGGCCGCTGCACTGCCATCATACTCCTGGTGCGGCGTGACCCCCAGGTGGCGCATGGGAAAGATATCGCGCTTCATCCGGGGGACGGCCCCCAGCACCGGCAGGCCGGTATATGTTTCCACCGCCTGG
>JANMTN010000265.1:0-8407 GCA_031390685.1 Desulfobulbaceae bacterium | reverse complement strand
CGCGAATGCGATGTCAGGGCGTATATATACCCCGACCGATCGAGAGCGAGTCCTTCGAGATCATCCAGCTTCCAGAAATCATCACCTGCTTCCAACAATCCCGGGCTCAGCGGAGTAGCGCTAACGCTCCCATCTGGGTTGATCGTGACCAGACTGAACGGATGCTTCTTTTCATCCTCGACAACCAGGAAACGCCCGTCAGGAAGCTGCTGGATGGCGGATGGCTCATAGATTCCGGCCAAGAAAATGAAAATATTGATGAGAGTCATGATTGCTATTGTCTCCTGCTGTCCGAGTATCGTCCATCATATCATCTGGTTGCAAACAGTCGCTGAGGTTTCCATTTGAGATGGTCAGCGTTTTGGAAAGTGGACATTCAATCAGGTTCCTGGACGATTGTTCAGTATGAGTGCGGGCTTATTTAAGTCGGCACCTTCGTCGGCTGTATGCGGCTCTTCCCCGTGTTCCCCTTGTACTTCTTGGTTGCCGCCTATCTTTTCGGTAACGGCATGGGCGGCGTTTCTGGTTGCCTCTGCGCCACGCTCAATGCCGTGTGCTGTTGCCTTGACACCGCGTTCGACGCCACGTTTTACAGCCTTCGCGCCATGTTCAATGCCGCGGACGGTGGCTTTCGCGCCACGCTCGATTCCCTGTGCAGTGGCTGCTGCGCCATAGGTGATGGCTTCCTCCGTCTTGATGACCACACCGGGCTCAGTCGCGTTGACCGGCTTTGCTGTTTCATCGGCGTGGGCATTGGCGCTGATCACCAATATGAGCGTTGCGATGAGCAGGGGTTTTCTGTAAAAAACCAGTTTCATGGTGGGTGTATCCTTTCAGATCCAAGTTGTCATATTTACATTGAATCCCGTTCAACCGAGGCGGAGGTTTAGCCGAGCGTGGCGACGGTGGAAGAAATTCTTTGACGCCTGACACTCTTAATAAGCCAATCTTGCCAGCTGAAAACGGCCTTTAACGATTCCATTGATCTTTTAACTGAAAATATGGCTCTGCCCTGTTTTCAGTTAAACCGGCACAAGAGCCAAGCAAAGCATTCAGTAAATGTATCGGAAAATCATGCTCCCAAAGACGAAGATTGAACCTGTAATAAAATTCACTAATATATTTATGTAAATATTTTTGAGAGACACTATGAAATGTACCGTTATGGAAGTTCTTTAAATTCCCCATCAGAACTATTTACCTTTGGCTGGTTGCACGGAAAGGAGTTCAATCTCATAAATAACCACCTTGTCAGCCAGCGGCCCCCGTTCTCCAAAGGCCAGGTCAGCGGGAATAAAGAGTTTCCATTTGGCCCCTTCTTTCATCATCGACAGAGCTTCTTGCCATCCGGGAATAACGGTATTGAGGCGAAAGGTTGCAGGCTTGTTGTCACGAAACGAGCTGTCGAATTCTTTGCCGTCAATCAGGGTGCCGCGATAAGTTGCGGTTACGGTGTCCTCGGGCTTAGGCATTTTACCGCTGCCCTCCTTGATGATCATATACTGCAGGCCACTCGGTAGACTGATGACCCTCACTTTTTTGGCGTTTGCGGCCAAGAAGGTCCTACCCTCGCCACGGTAATTTTCAACTGCCTTTTTTCCCTTCTGCTCCTGGCGAGTATCGATTTTCTTTTTTAGCGCCACCAGGATGGTTTGCATTTCCTCGGCAGTGAGCAGGGGCTTGGTTGAGACGTCAAAGGCATCCTGAAGTCCCTGTACCAAGGCCGCAGTATTGAGTTCCACTTTTTGATCCTTAAGGTCGTTTCCGACCTGGTAACCAATGCTGTAGTTGATTTTATCTTTTTCGTCCTGCAGTACCGGTTTGTCACCAGCCCAGCAAATACTGGGCAAAATAATGAGGTTAAGTAATGCGATCAAAAGGTATTTCATGGTTGGTTAGTCCTTTGTTATTCAGATCGTTCAATCAGATTTGTCAAGAATGGCGGCCATCCCGCTAAGTCATTTAAAGTTGTTGAGAACCGTTGCCCTTACCAGAAAACCAGTTGGGGAGCAACGGTTGGCAATATAAGGCGCCGGGATAAAAAGTTTTTAAGGTAAAGGGAGAGCGTTTGGAGGCTCTCTCTTTACCTTGCTGCATTTACTGTGCTTCCGCCTGGGCGGCTAATCTACTTACAACATTCAGCGGCTTTGAGTGGCGGATGGGGTAAGCAGGGGTAGTAGTCCCGCATTGGCGGCTAATCTGCTTACAACATTCAGCAGCAAACTTCTGTGTGGATGTATCAAGTTAAGCATGACTCTGTAATCTCTCTGATCGACAGTTCCGTCACTGTTCAGGTCATACCCTAGGTTACGCGGTGCAGGTTTGTTGATCTCTTGCATCAGCAGGAGGGCATCATTATCATTCAAAATGCCGTTTTGATCGGTGTCCGGGAAGGCGGGATCGAAACGCACCACATAAGGCCGCATCATTTCATTATCTTCATGCTCGACGATATGACAGTGCCAGACATAGAGGCCCAGTTTGTCGAATTTTGCCTTGATACGAGTGACTTGTTTCGGATAGGTCATGACAGTGTCCTTAAAGCCCGCCTCATTGCTGTCGGCTGGTGTTGCAATTCCGATTGGGGTAAGCGGCTCGACAAGCATTTCATTCCCATCGATCGCCAGATTCTGGCGATCGATAACCTGGAAGCGAACCAGATGTAGATGGATCGGGTGGGCATCCTCTGTTGTATTGTAGATCTCCCACTCTTCGGTATTGCCAATGATCGGCTGTTCGGTGATCTTATCCATCCATCGCGAGATAGTGTTTGAACCAAGGGAGCCGATGCTGCCTAAAAGGGCTGCCTTGGGCGCGAAAGGAAGACCTGATTTCGCAGTGCAATCATTCAGGAAGACGGTCGGATCGTTGAGATCGAAAGCTACATTTACGATATATTCGATATTATTGGCGACGTATGGGGTCACCCGGACGCAGACCTGACTCGACTCTTCCTCGTTCAAGGACAGTCGCCTGGGGGAACTTGCATTGTCAGGAGTACCAATTGGTGCCTCGGCTGGAAGGACTATGTTTCCGGGCGCAGTTGTAGTGCCGTCAGTGGAACCGGTTGCATTCAAGAGACTGTTCTTGACCACAAACTGCATGACCTGAGCAGAAGTCGCCAGATTGGCAGGGGTATCGGGAAAACCACCAAAGGGGCCATCCGGGGCGGTATTGATCATACGGATGATGGTTCCATCAACCATACCAGTAAAGTCGACGATGACATCGGCCCGTTCGGCCGGTCCCATCAGCAATGCCTTTTGTGGATTGGACATTGTTTGTGGAGTCCCGCCCGGGAGGACGGTAACAGAGTTGGTCTGGATTTTGGTCACATGGGGCAGGAACCCTTGTTCGCCGCCGATCTGGTAGAAGGGAACCTCCGCGCCAAACGTATCATCACTATTACCCGGGATGGTATCCACCCCGCTGTTGATTACCACAAACATGCTCAGGTTCAGAGTCCGGGAGTTACAGCCATCAAGCAGACGGAAGCGGTAG
Organism: Desulfobulbaceae bacterium; assembly: GCA_031390685.1. GTDB lineage: Bacteria > Desulfobacterota > Desulfobulbia > Desulfobulbales > Desulfocapsaceae > UBA2270. The sequence continues at coordinate 4,906 of JANMTN010000265.1, read as the reverse complement.
CGCTCGGGTGCCACCTCAAGAACAGGCCAGGTTACACCATTGACAACCATGGTATTGAAAAAGGCTTCCGGGTTCCAGATAGGAGCGATATCTGAGATAGTGTCCGTATCTGTTGCATTAATGAATGGTGTCTGTAGTTGATCTGTGTTGACCGATTCAAATAAGGCGCGATTTTCCGGGTAGAAGAGAGAACCATCCGGATTGAAGGAACGGTCCTGGATAGCAATGGGGATCTCGCGGTATTTTTCTCGCTTGCCGCCCAAGCTTGCAGGGTAATTGGCATCGATGACAGTCTCTCCGGCAACCGGCGCCGGCCCCGGCAGTACGCCGGTAACATTGGTGTCGCCGTTAGCGCCGCCGCGGATCAACCAGAAACCGGCGAGTCCGGCATAGACATTGATCCGGGTCAACCCCAATGGGTGGTCGTGGTACCAGAGGGTACTGGCAGGCTGATTGTTTTCATAGCCATAAAAGGCGGAACCGGGCGTGGTGTTGTTCCGGTTATATTGATCGTAAAGGGTGCCTTTAGTTGCGGTTCCAATTGGGATATTATTGGCGGCCGGCAGCCACCAGGCTTCCGGATAGCCGTCGCTCTCCGGGTTGACATGGGCGCCGTGAACGTGGGTGAGAGTAGGCACCGGCCCCTGATACGGTATGGCACTCGAACCTTCGCAATCCGTCCTGCTTCCACCCATTCGGCAATCCATTGCCGGGTTGGCCCAATGCAGGGTCTGGTCCACGGCGAACAGGTGTTTCAGGTAGTTGCCGTTGTTGTCCACCAGATCGTTGATCCAGCGCACCGTGTCGAGATTGCCGGAGGTGGCCTCAAGGGTGTAGGCCGGGTAGTTGAAGCTTGAATTGGCCGCCGGGGCAATGCCGTTCGTGGGAAGCGGGTCTTCTGCCCGTCCATAACTCCAGACTGTGGTAGGATTATAATTATCGGTTCGGCCGTTTAGGGTGTTCCAGATTCCGCCGGGCAGGATCTGCTGTGCAAACTGCCGGACAGCAATATTGTACTCGGCCGCAGGATTCCCCTGCCCGGCTGGGGTACTTTTCGGCATCACCGGTGGAATAACAAGCGGGATGACAAACTTGGGGATCAGGGTCGGATCCAACAGACAGGTCTCGGCACCGACAAAGGCCTCGGCTGTGCCAACCGGACAAGGATCGGTCTTGACATCCTTGAGGCAGACATGTGAGTTGGGGACAAGTGTTGAGAGGTGCGTCCCTGCCGGGCAAGTCCCGATTGGCACGGCATCCGCCACCGTCGGCACCGCCATGGAAACTAATGACAGGGGAATCAATATTCCCAAATGGGCCCTTGCAAATTTTGTTTTGAAAAAAAATACAGTCATTGTTTCTCCTCTTTTTTAATGGCGGATTCAACTTCGAAGTGCAACTTCCAGTGGTGATGCACTATAGCTCATCTTCTTACCAAAAAACAGCTCAAACGTGGTTTTAAATCCCAAGATTTTACGAGGCCGATGATTAAGGCTATTGACTGCCGATTGCACCAGTACTTCGGTCAATCCCCGTTACCAAGGAATGTATGGATGTGCAAAATAGACCGACATCTTCGAGTGTTTCGCAATGCTTTCATGACCGGCAAACTCCTTGCCATTGTCGAACCTCATTGGGTCAGAGTACGGGGTCACAGAGTACGGGGTCAGGCTTCCAAGCTGTTAAGTTTCTTCTTCAATTTCAGCTTTCTGAGACATCATTCGGCCAGCCAACACAGGCTCTTCCTGAATGTGATCTGTCAAACGACGCACGGATGAACTGATACTCCCCACATCTCGGTTCACAAGCTTAGCAATATCGGAAAGGGTAACGCATTCCGATTCACGGGCAAGCCAGCCCGCCACCGCGCGTGCCTCCGAGGCAATTCTCTGCTGTGACTTTGCTTTCAAAACGGAAACATCGATATTATATGCGAGACACACTTTGTCGGTGATTTGTTGTGCCGTCAAACGAAGCGGCATTCCCCCTGAACCGGAAAGACATTTATCCATAAAGCTGTCGTCGCCGAGAAGCCGCGCATCAGCTCCCGCACCGTGAAAATCGGACCGGCGCTCTTCGCCTAATCCATCAAGCACAAAAGCCAGGTATGCCGCGCGCGCCTTGGCTGCCGATTTACCAAACTGCGCAAGTGTCCAGTCGGTAGTAAGCCAGGGGAGTGTTTCCTTGCCAAGGTAAGCCCGATGGCCGCTCCAGGGGTATTCGTCCGACCTCGTTACCATACCTGCCCGCACCGGGTTGAGATGAATATAGCGCACCATTTCGAGAAGATAGCTGTCCCCATCCACCAGTACGGCTTTGTAGCGCCCCTGGAAGAGATGGCCGGTTCTTTTCTCCCGCCAGTTGATCCATCGGGTATAACGGAACGAGAGATTCTGCATACCGCGGGACAAAGGGATATCGCCAACTTGTAAGGCAATATGAATATGATTGGTCATGAGGCAAAAGGCGTGAACCCTATAGCCAAACCGGAAGGTACCTTCCTGAAGCAGGAGGTACAAACGGCAGTAGTCAGCGTCGGTCAGAAAAACATCCTGCCCTCTGTTGCCCCTGAAGATAACATGATAGAGTCCACCAGGAAGGTGAATGCGTGGTTTGCGTGCCATAGTGAGGGAACATAACTTGTTTGCTTAAACTTGTCAACTTGGAAGCCTGACCCTATTATCGTTCTATTATCGTTCTATTATCGTTTTATCGTTCTACTACTGACCCTATTATCGTTCTATTATTGTTTGACCTCTTTATCTTTTCTTTATCCTTTTCCTATTAAGCTCACCTATCTGGCCATGGGGCTGGTTTTCCCTCGTTGCCCCGATACATGTTACTGCGCGTATTCTCTTTTTTTTGCACGGGGGGTTATTCGCAATCGAAATGGCCCAACGGACGTTTAAAGGTGTAATCCGCTGGCGAGGCAACCAAACTATTCCACGCCTCCTGACTATTGCCGCCAAGCGCCGAGAAGGGAGAAGAAACCACAAAAATAGCCAACCCGGCGACAGTCGCCACAGCTCCTATTGGTCTGGCGAGAGCAATATCCGCAGCCATCAAGCCCGGATCTTTTTGATTCTCTGCCGCACAATCCTTGGCCAATCCAGGAGTTTTGAAAAAAACAACGGTTAAAACAGTGAGTAAAAGAGATACCAAAACTCTTTTGCTGTAATTCTGCATTGGATTTCCCCCCTAATTTGAAGAATTTATTTTTTGAGAAACGAGGGCCTTATAGCTGAGTGGATCGCTAACGTTAAATTAAGGGGCACGCCAATGATGAAACCAGAACAACACCCCTGCGCCGATGAAACCCGTGAACCCGAAAATGCCTCGCCAGGGCGTGTCTCTCTTGAATGCGATGTTAGAGGCATGTTACTCGGGTGAATGGCATACTGCCTCAATATTGTGATCGTCTGGGTCAAGCACGAAAGCACCGTAATAATTTGGGTGGTAGTGGGGGCGAAGGCCAGGTTGTCCATTATCACGCCCGCCAGCGGCAATTGCGGCTTTGAAAAACGCATCAACCTGTGCGCGAGTTTTAACACGGAAAGCCACATGAACGGGAGGATTATTCGGTGAACCTTTACTCACCCAGAAATCAGGTTCAGGTTCCGGCGGTTCACCAAAGCCTGCAACGTCAGTATCGCCCGTCACTGATGCAGGGAACTCCATGAGCAGCGAATACCCGATTGCGGAGAGAGCTTTTGAATAGAAATCCCTGCTCTTCATAAAGTCGCTTGCAACTATGCCTGTATGATCGATCATGTATTACTCCGAATGAACTCTCAACAGATTGATAGACAGAATCTGTCTATCAATCTCGGGGCTATTTTGTATATTCTTTGGTGGGCGGCTTATGGTTTTTTGCCGCCCACCATCTATAATCTGTTTAAGGATACCCGATGCGCACGACAAAAACACCCTAAAAAAGGGCGGGGCAATCTAGAACCAGGGGAACAGCATACGGGAGCGCTTTTGATAAAGAGAATAGTCGGGGAAGTGGTCAGCAAGCAGCTTTTCTTCGATCCTGAGCTTGAGATAGAGGACAAGCCACAAGGCAATGAAGGCGGCAAGGCGAAGCCAGTTACAGGAGATAAGGAGCAGGCCCAGCCCGGCCAGCAGAAGACTGGCATACATGGGATGCCTGATATAGCGGTAAGGGCCGTGTGTAATGAGGATGGCCCCGCTCTTGATGGTCGGGAGGATATTAAAATGACCCAGGCGCATCACCTTGATAGCCCAGCCAGCGAGAAGGAGGGAGGCGATGAGCAACAGCAGGGCTGGAAGATTGATATCACGCCAATTTGTGGTCGCCGCCAACAGGACAAGGAGGACGAATTGACAGGCGACAAGCAGCCCCCCGTACTCCTTTTTCACAGACCCTCCTCCAGTTGTTGGCACGTTTTTCATTTTTTTCTGGTTCCTGCCCATTGCCTTGGTGTTGAAGGTTCTTTCTTATTGGTCACTGCACCTTGTGCGTCTCCGCCTCGTCGATAAAGTGGGGCATCCCGTGCTCCTCCTGCTTTCTGGCAATGATTTCCTTGGCCTCTTTCTCGCTGATCTGGAGTGAGCTGGCTATCTCGGCGACATGATAACAGGGCTGGCCGTCGGGCGCATAGCCTGTGGCCTTGAGCTCCGGGAAACAGTGGCTGGTGGCCGTGCCGGATGATTGTAGGAGCAGGTCATGAACATCGGGAGGGCCAAAGAGGATCAGCCATTCAACGGCCTCGGCCCACAGTTTTGAATCAACGGTCTTGTGCTGGAGGACCTCCATTGCCGTTTCCACGGTCCATTGGTCTTTGATGTCCATTTTCTGATCTCTCCTGGAGTTTTTGTCTGGAGTAAGGGTCTGGAGTGTACTATAATTCATTCTGTCAGCTCTGCAAGCCGGAAGCCGGAA
>JANMTN010000256.1:0-11620 GCA_031390685.1 Desulfobulbaceae bacterium | reverse complement strand
CGGTCGCAAACTCGTCGGTGAGCCCCGTGTCGCCCGAGAAAAACAGTCGCCGATTCGCGGTGCCTCCGGAATTAGATCGGCACCGTGTAAAACATACATTGGAGTCACTTTCGGATGATGGCTTGATTATTTTCACAGGTGAAAAGCGTTGGAGGAGGTATTCGGTTACCGGGGTGTGATTCTATCAAAAAAAAATGGTTGAATGAAAGAAGTTATGCGATAGGGAATGTGTCGGTGTTAGGTTATGTTATTGAAATAATATAATTTATTATCACAACTGCTATCAAATAATTTTTGTTACGGATAATGGGGTCGGAATATAACCACACAAAGGTGTTGTCCAATGTCTGAGATACACAAGAAAGGCAGGGGATGGGGTCGGGCCACGCCAACTAACTAAAAACATTGATAATCATTGTCGAAAACAGGCATTTTCCGGGGCTATAATGACGTTTCTAAGGCCAAAAACGCAAGTATAGAATTACGCAACTCATGGTCAGGGCTGGCTCAGAATGAGCCCGTATTTCAATCAAGGAGGCGGTATGACCAACATTCATACTCTTGAAGACCAAGGGGGCGATGATCCTGTTCGGCAGGGAGCGCATTTTTCATTTTCCCGATGCCTGGGTGCAGTGCGGGCGTTTCATCGGCCACGACAAGACCGACATCTTCGACCACATTGAATTGGACGAACCGCTGCCCCAGGCAGTGGAAAGTATCATGTTGTTTCTGAAAAAACACGCTATGCGCGGGGCTGATTTTTCCGAAATTCAGCGCAAGGATGTCTGGAGCATTCCCCTTTCGGTTTTGCGCGAAGTGGTCATTAATGCTTTGGTACATACCGATTACTCCCAGCGCGGCGCCCCGATCCGCATCGCTTTCTTTGACGACCGCATCGAGGTCGAAAATCCCGGCATCCTCTTACCAGGGATGACCCATTGAGGATATGAAGAGTGGAGTTTCCAAGATCCGCAATCCCGTCATTGCCCGCGTCTTTCGTGAACTGAAACTGATTGAGCAATGGGGCAGCGGCGTGCGCAACATCCTGTACCAAAGCCGGGAAATGGGCTTGCCGGAACCGTTGGTTCAGGAAATCGGTATGCGTCTGCGCTTCACTGTTTTTCTGGCCCGGCCGATTGTTCTTGATAAACAGCAGGTCGGTTCACGGTCAGGACATCAAGCTGGGTTGGTAGAGAGGTTGGTAGATGGGTTGGCAGAAAGCCAGCGCCAGATCCTGTTACTGATCACCGAAAACCCTCACATTTCCAAGCGGGAACTGGCTGAGCGGATCGGCATCAGCACCACCGCTATAGACAAGAATATCAAGACATTAAAAAACAGAGGAGTTCTGCGAAGGGTGGGGCCGGATAAAGGCGGTTTCTGGGAAGTAGTGGACGGCGATCATGAATAAAGGAACCGTGGAGATGCTGGGGAAAGACTTCGATACCGCCTTTTTTGCCCCCAACGGTATCAAGAAGCTGCGCGAGCTGATCCTGCCCCGGCCATGCAGGGCAAGCTGGTGGAGCAGGATTCTCCAAGGATCAACTGTCCGGCGAGTTGCTGCAGGAGATTGAGGCGGAGAAGTGGCGGTTGGTGCAGGACGGGAAGATCAAAGCATCGTCCTCGGAAAGATAAACGGTTGTTTGAATACGGCACATACCCATTTATGCAGACAGGCGACGTGGTACTCATCTGCGTGATCTGTGCTGACGCAAGCAGGGGAGAACGGATAATGGGGTCGAAATATAACCACACAAAGGTGTTGTCCAATGTCTGAGATACAAGATCGAGTTCAGTTACGGCCTTCCTGGAAGAGTCGGATCGGAGGTGAATTTGAACAAGAGTATATGCAAAACCTCAGACAGTTCCTGATCCAGGAGAAAGGGGCCGGTAAGATCATTTACCCGGAAGGGAAAAATATTTTTAATGCCATGAACCTGCTTCCTTTTGAGGAAGTGAAAGTTGTGATAATCGGGCAGGATCCGTATCATGGACCGGGACAGGCACACGGCTTGTGTTTTTCAGTAATGCCGGGGGTAACACTTCCGCCATCCCTTAAAAATATTTTCCAGGAAATTCATGCCGATCTTGGTATCACTCCGGCCAATCATGGATGTCTCAAAAGCTGGGCGGAACAGGGTGTGCTTCTGTTAAACAGTGTGCTGACAGTGGAAATGAACAGGGCGGCTTCTCACCAGGGAAAGGGGTGGGAATATTTCACTGATGCCATTATTAAAACGCTGAACAGCGAACATTCCGGGCTGGTGTTTTTCTTATGGGGCGGTTATGCCCAGAAAAAAGGGGCGATTATTGATAAAAAGCGTCACCTGGTACTGCAATCGGTTCACCCGTCCCCCTTGTCCGCGCATCGTGGTTTTTTTGGTAATAAGCATTTTTCCAAGGCAAATTCATATTTGAATGATCAGTCAAAATCACCAATTAACTGGGAACTACCTTTACTTACTAAAGAGAATTCCTGATTGCTTCTCCCAATTGCTGCAACTCGGCGATCTTCTTCGGGTCGTTTTCAAAATCATTTATGCCCACGCTTTCCGGGGTGGCATCCTGGCCATGGATCATTTTTAAAGCAGACATCTGACACTGGCCATCCTGACCGCAGCGAATACAGGGGACATTGCCAGATAAAGACACCCCGCCAATAAACTTCATCCCTTCTTCCAGCATGAAATCCTTGATGGCCTGAATGCCGATTTCAGCGGCAGGAGGCCTTTCTTCTTGTCCGTGGGAAATGGCGCTGGTAATAATGGCCGCACCAGGTTTACCGGCCATCAAACCATGTCGATGTCGCAGAGGATAAAGTCGTTCCATATACGCCTTGGTGCGGCTATCAAGTGAAGAATAGGGAGTAAAACCGGCGATGATTACGGCGTCAGCCTTGTAGGTTTTTTCAGCGAGCATGAGCCCGTCATCTTTTTTAATACACTTATTGGTTTTGATACAACCCAGGCAGGCATCACACGGCCCCAAATTATAATCGCTTAATTTTATGAATTCACTTTTCAGAGATGTGGATTCAAGAACAATTTTCAAGGCCCGATCTGTATTGCTATTTTTAATGGGTGAACCGGAAACGCCAAGTACTTTCATAATAACCTCCAGGCAGGACATATCACTTCAGGCTTCCATTGTTCACAAGTGCCATGAAGTCACATATTATTTAAATATTTAAGGTGTGGCATAAATTTGATTTGGGCTGGCTGAAGGCAGGCCATGAAGTATCCTTTCGGACCCTGAAGAACCACCTCAAACCGAAAGGGGAAAATAATGACCAGCCCCATAGAGAATAACCAGTTTGATTAAGTAAGGGAAGAGGGATGGGGAGGGTTATCAATACGGTCCACGCTTTTGGCTTCGTTGACTCCATCATACTGATGCTAATACAGAATGGGAGTACGATGAGAGACCCCTCATTTCCTTTAATTGACAAACCGCTGAAAACCCCTGGAAATATGGGTAGGGTTGGATTGAAAATAATTTGTTGCTGCCTGGGAAATATGATAGTCTTTTAATAATTACTTCCTGTTCGCCGTTTCAATTCTTCTGGAGGATTGCCCATGAAACCACCGTTTCGAAATCTGACGCCCTTTCTCTCGGCCCGCTGGTGGCTGCTGCACACCGTGGCTATCGCCGCCGTCTACACACTCGGTCATCTAATCTTCGGAGGTTGAAGCCATGCTCAAATACTTTATGCGTTACCAGACGGGCTGGTGGATTCTGCACCCGATCCTCATCGGGCTGACCTTCTGGCTCGGCGCCATTACGAGGTTCACGCCATGAATGACCGAACTATAAGACATCTGCTCCTTACCGCCCTGGTCCTGATGGCGGCAGCCGCACTCTATCTCCATCTCCGTATCCACCCCTTCCTGGTGCCAGACAAGGCCAACCCCGGGCAGACCTTGTTCATGGGCTCCTTTCTGGCGGCCAGCATCTTTCCCCTGCTTGACCTGATGGTGGTGAGCCTGCTCTTCACCACTCGCCGGACCGCCGTTTACGGCTATGTCCTGAATGGGATGCTGGTTATCTTCGGCACCGTGCTGATGACGCACTTCTCCATCGTCAAGCTGGCCGCGGAGCCACCCCAGCCCTTTTACCTGCTGCTCTTCAATTCGACTCTGCCGGATATAGCTCTGGCCTGGGCGGATTTTCTGGTGGGGGCGGCGCTCTATTACACCTGGCTGCGGGAACCTGCTAAAAAGAAGTTTCAAGAAAACCTTACCGCCGCAAGGGATCTGTGTGTTTTTGTCGTGGATAGTGTGCCGGGCAGTGACGGTAAAACCCATCGTTGACAAAACAAAGGGAGGTAGATGAATGATGCGATTGATGATGGCGGGGATAGTGGCATTGTGTGTCAGCGGCGTGATGGTGACCGGGTGATAAGCAAAAGGTTAGAAGGGCCGTTTTTTAGGACTCCCGAAAAAGCAATCCTTAGGAGGCAGTATGGTAGCTATTACATTTAGATGCGCAGGCCATGCATGGTTGGGCGCCGTCGTTTTGCTCGGGGCACTGCTGATATCGCTGCCCGCATCCGCAAGCGTCGTGCTTACGCAAGTCGCCTCTGGCATCGGCAGCCCCACCGATATTCAGAACGCGAGTGATGGTTCCGGCCGGCTATTCTTCGTCCAGCAGACCGGTCAGATAATGGTGTGGAAGAACAATGTCGTGCTACCGACTCCGTTCCTGAATATTTCGAACCTGATTGTGGCCGGTGGCGAGCGAGGTTTGCTGGGCCTTGCGTTTCATCCGGACTATCGCAACAACGGCCTCTTTTACGTGAACTACACGCGCAGCATCGACGGTGCAACGGTCGTGGCGCGCTATTCGCGCAGCGCGGTCAACCACGACGTCGCCAATCCCCTAAGTGCGGCGATATTGCTGACGATTGCGCAACCATTCGCCAATCATAACGGTGGTGCCGTGCGCTTCGGGCCCGACGGTTATCTCTATATCGCAATGGGCGATGGTGGATCGGGTAATGATCCGCAAAATAATGCACAGAACCTCACCAGCCTGCTGGGCAAAATGCTGCGTATCGACGTGAATACCAGAACCGGCCAGCTTCCCTACGGCATTCCGCCCGACAACCCGTTTGTCGGGTCGTCGCAGCCCGGTGTACGCACCGAGATTTGGGCCTACGGACTGCGCAACCCTTGGCGGTTCAGCTTCGATAGAGTGGCGGGCGATCTGTTTATCGGCGACGTGGGTCAGAGCGCGCGCGAAGAGATTGATTTCGTCCGCGCCGGTACCGGAGGCGGAATGAACTTTGGCTGGCGGGTGATGGAGGGCACGCAGTGTACGAATCTCCCCGGCGATCCGACCTGCAACCCTTCCATTTTCACCCCGCCTATCGTTGACTACGATCATGGTCAGGGCTGTTCTGTAACCGGCGGTTATCTGTACCGAGGCAGTGCGGTGCCCGAGTTGAAACTTACAAGCCCGCCCGCGACAGGGCAACTGTTCAACGGCGTTTACATTTATGGGGACTTTTGCAGCGGCACGATCTGGCGTATCAGCGCAACCGCATCGGGCGGGGTCTCGAATTCAGTGCTGCTCTCCTCTGGCCTGATGATCACAACCTTCGGTGAAGACGAAAACGGCGAAATCTATGTTGCCGACGCGGGTACGGGGAAGATATACAAGTTTGTTAGCAGCACGGTGGCTTTCTTGCCGGCTGTTCTCTTACTACTCCAAAAAAAGTTTTAGCGGACTATGCCGCGCTTGGGACAGATAAACTCGGCACGCCTTAAGAAAAGTGTATGTGTAACAGATGAGGCAGACCCACGACAAGGAGCACCCATCGAACAAGGTTGACACATCAATATCGGTAATTTCCTTGAAAAATATCCCCTTGGGCGATGCTTTCCTCTTCCATTTCCGGTAGAATCAGTTCAGTGCGTACTCTTACCGCAGATTCATTCAAGTCCAGACCAGTCTGTCCTATTTTAAGCAAATGACTATTATTATGGATAACTACCGCATAGAAATGCACTCAAGCCGGATCATCGGATGGGGTTGGCTTGTATTGTGTGCCATCGGTATGATTGTGACATTCTTTTTTGGCCGCTATTGGCTAGCCGTGGGATGTGCGTTCTCTTCACTCTTTGGGGCTTATATGGTGCTGGGGTCCGGCAATTTTGACATCGATAGTGATGGCCTTATCCACAAATCATCGTTTGGTACATGGAAAATTCGCTGGGACGAAATAACCAGAGTTGAGATTGGAGAAGTGGAAGGCACAATCGTGCTCCATGGGAGCAATAAGCGTTTTATTCTCTCTTCTCCTGGTGGCTGGGATGCGTCCGTAAGAGACAACGCGTTAGCTTTTGTATTCAAGCAACTTGAAACGCACGGCATCCCATCGCAACAAAGTAAGAATGCCGCCTACAAAATCATGAAAAATACTCGCGTTCACAATAACGCTGAAGATTGAAAAGAGCCTAAGCAAAAGCCTGACCTTATTTCGGCCCAATAAAATTTATTCTTCCAGATCGGCCTCGATATCAAGATCAATCCAGATATCCCTGCCGACCACCACGCCCCCGTCATCCATGGGCACGTTCCAGACCATGCCGAATTCTTCACGATTTATCGAGGCTGTGGCTGTGACGCCGAGGGTGGTCCCTCTGCCGAAGTCCTCAGGACCGACCACGGGTCCTGAAAACTTCGGTTGAGTGACACCGTGGATGTTTAAATCGCCGGCGAGCATTCCGCCGCCACCTGACGCCTTGAAACCAGTGCTTTTAAAGGATATGGCAGGGTGGATTGCCAGGTCGAAAAAATCGGGACTGGAAAGATGTTCATCCCGTTGCGCGATGCCGGTATAAAGACCGGTGGCATCGATGGTAACTTCCAGGGAAAAAGAGGAGCGATCAGCCGGGTCGAACTGGGCCGAACCGCTTAGTTTGTTGAACTGGCCGCGGACATGGGCGGCCATCATGTGCCGCACATTGAATGCCGCTACCGAATGATCAGGATCAATATTCCATTTCGCCATGAGACTTCTCCTTGGTCATTGGTTAAGAACAATTGATAAAACACTGGGGGTCTTCGGCCAGGAGGTCGCCCATGCCCTGGGAAAGAGAGTGGGCGTAGGCGATCGCCCGGCAGCCCCGACAATGAGCCCACCTGGCGCAACTGCCGCAGCGACCTTTATACTGGCTGCGGTCCCGAAGTTGTTCAAGAATCTCGGAATCAGCCCAGATCTCCCTTAAAGAATCCTCCCGTACATTGCCGATTGGAACTGCCAGCCTCCGGCAGGGGGTGACGGTACCGTCGGGGAGGAGCGTCAGACCCGCAATCCCGGCGGCGCAACCGCCAGCCGCTATCGATCCGCAATCATCCGCTCCGGCCCCATTTCTCATCTGCGAGGCCACAGGGTCACCGGTGACGATCTCAAGACCAGGGGTGGAGAGGGCAAAGATAGCCTCATATATTCCCCGGAGCTTTTCCCGGTCGATCATTTGGGCGACCAGGTCCAGGCCCCGGCCGGAAGGCACCAGTCGTGAAAATCCCAGCCGCTGGACCCCGAGCAAGGTGGCAATATCAACCAGGTCGTGGAATTTTTCAGCGTTGATCTCCGACAGGGTGGCATTCAGGGTCACTTTATGCCCGGCGGCAAGAAGAAGGGCAACGCCTTGGCAGGAAGCACTGAAACTGCCCTGGCCCCGGATCTGGTCGTGAATTTCTTCCGGCCCCTCGATACTCACCTGGACGCCCTTTACGCCACACTCGGCCAGCGCCGCCGCCTTTTGGGCATCTATCAGGGTGCCGTTGGTCAGCAGATAAGTAGCGAACCCCCGGGATTTCATGTCGTGGAGAATCTCGAAAAGGTCATTGCGAAGGAAGGGCTCGCCGCCGGTGACGTTAAAACTCGGGGAAAACTCAACCTGGTAGGCCTTGCTCCAGGCCGCAAGCATATCGACAATTTCGTCCAACACCTCCCTGATCTCGGCCAGGGAAAGCTCAGCGATCTTACCGCCGGTTTGATAACAATGGCTGCAACGCAGGTTGCATCTTTCGGTCAGGTGCCATTGGACAAAGAATTCCTGAAAACTGCTAATGGGCATCGGCTTTTTGACCTCTGTTCAATAGAAAATGATATTCACTTCATAATACAAAAAAAACGGGCAGATGCGTCGTCCGATCACACCTGCCCGCTGGGCTTCGTTGCCGACCGGCAACTTATTCAGTCTTTCAGCCCTTTCATTTGTGGCAAAGTCTACCGGAATTTTTTTTAATGGCCTTGCCCATCTTTTTCCAGAAGGCAGCCTCCTTAACCAGGGTTTCTTTGCTGATGATCTTTTTCATGCCAAGTTACCTCCAATGTTTTGACACGGCACCATGCCGTAAGTCTATGTAAATAGAATAAGGCAACTGATAGGATTTTGTCAAATTGAAAAAAAAATGGTGTGGATAAAGTCAATAAAGCAGCAAAAGGGGGGAAGTCTTTATTAGTCGTCGTTGTCGCCTTCATCCTCTTCCATATCAAAATGCCTGCATAGTTATGGCGAAGGCCTGCCGGGTGGCATCCACCCGGCCGTTGATCGGGTCGGCCGGGTAGATCCCTTCCTCGTCACGCCCGCCGGCGGCCTCTTCGATGAGACAGGCCACTGACGTGCGGTGCAGGGCACCAACTCCTTGCCCTTGGCCAGTCTGGCAATGAGGGTGGCATAGAGCTCCTGGCTCTCCCGGCTGCGCTTCATGTCGGTCTCAAAATCGGGCCGCACCTTGAAGAGTGAGATGAACTCCGGGTTATAGGCGTCCAAGAGAGAGTAGATCGTGGGCTCGCCGATGAGCACCACCTTGATGTTGAGGTCCACGGGCTCCGGCTTGAGTGAGACCGTGCTCATCCAGGAGCCTTTCCACCGGTTCAATATGGATCTTGCGTGAGTACAGGGTCCTTTGATGCCCTCGTAGGCAAAGGGCTGCCTGCGCCCGGCTTGATCAAGGGCACGCGCTGTTATCCTTTAATGGCTCACGGTTGGTGTTTCAAGACGAAGCTGGTAAACAACACCGGCTTTATCATCGGAAATATAGATGAGACCCTGCGGCATTATTCTGATGTCCACGGGGCGTCCGATGGAATGTTTTTTATCCTCCGTCAGCCAGCCGGTGATAAAGTCCCGGCGATCGAGTAAATTCCCTTGTTCATTAAAACGAAGAAGGACAATTTTGTAGCCGGTGGGCATGGTTCGATTCCATGAGCCGTGATAAGCGACGAGCATGGTATTACGGTATTGTTCCGGCCAGCCTGACGAGGGGAAAAAATCAAGACCAAGCGGGGCTGAATGGGCCTGAATATCAATGAAGGAAGGGGTCTTATCTCGACAGGCCATGGACAGATCATCTGCTGAGAGCTGCTCGATGTCAGGGATATTTTTGCCGTAACAGTGAGGCCAGCCATAATCGCTGCCGCGTTTTATTTTGTTGATCTCGTCCGGCGGCAGATCATCCCCGAGATAATCACGGCCCATCTCCGTGGCCCATATTCCCTTTGTTTCCGGATGGACCCGCATGAAAACCGCGTTGCGCAGCCCTGAGGCAAATGTCTGGAGTGGTCCGCCGTCCTTGTTGATCACAAGGATCTTCGCCCGTCGCCAGTCCTCTTCCGAGCAGGCGTTGCATGAGGACCCCACGGAAATGAGGAGATTGTCATCATCGGGAGGCGGCATGAACAGGATGGTTCGGGTGGAATGGCCGGCACTGCCGGGAAGATCGGTGATTTTTTCACCAGCGTTAACCCGCATCTTTTCCGGGTCGTAATCGTAGGCCGTGACCCGGTCTTTTTCGGCAACGTAGAGCCGGGGGTTCGAATCGTTGGAAAATTCCAGACCATGCGGTCTATTCAGGCCGCTGACCACATCGATAATACTATCGGCCCGGCCGTTGCCGTCGCCATCAGGAAGGGCTACAACCTTGCCCGCTGAAGGTATGCTTACCAGCATGGTCCCGCGCGAATCAAAAACAATGACCCTGCATCCCGGTAAACCATCCGCAAAAACAGTCAGTTTGAATTCTTCCGGATACGACAGCGGTGATTTGCCTTGGCGGACCAGCGTGGCGGCATCTGACGAAGCATGAAAAACAGCAGGAGCAAGGCCACGCAGATTTTCTCGATAGAACAACCAGGCCCACACGGCAACAAGGCTTATCGCAAGGAGCGGTATGCCTATCAACAAACGTTTCTTCATAAAATTCCCCTGAAAAATTATAAGCTAAAAACGGGGTCAAGTCCGCACTTGGCTTTTATTGGTTGCCGGGAGAATTGTGAGTTGTGGTAATAGCTCGCGCAGGAAGAAAAAATCAGGAGTTCTGGACTGAGTATTCCATTAACAGCATAATATTCTGAGAAGCTCTTTTTCGGAATAGTATGCTTGCGTTGGAAGGATCTGACCCGTTGTTATTGATGGTGCTGAGGTCGGAGTCGGGTTAAGTCTTGTTGCTAATAATCCCAGCGAAAACCGAGGGAAATTGCATAGCCGTCCTTGCCGTCGGCTATTCCTTCCAGCACTTTATCCGCATAACGGTACTCGCCATCAATTTCAAATCTCCAATTTTTTGCTAACCTGTATTCGAGACGCAGACCGGGAATAAAACGCCACTGCTCTCCAGTCAGGATCTTATTCTCACGATAATCAATCCGCATTCTGGGGTTTACCCTTAAATTATCAGAGAACGGATAGCGGGTATTGAGCGTGACCGTATAGGTGTCGCGGTATTGGCTATCCCCGTACCGTACTCCAAGAGATGAAATATCCCCCTGCTTGATCAACCCGCTGCCGATTAACTGCAGGGAATAAAAAAACTCGTCACCGGTGGAAAAAAATGTTTCAACCCCGCCTGAAGCCGGTGCACTATCAATGTTTGACATGGAAATATCACCGGCAACCTGTATGTTTTGCGTCAGTGTTTGTGATATACCCAATGTGGCAAATCTGCTGTCCAGCGTTCTGTCTTCTGCAAGCTGTCGTAGTGCATCCGTGCCAATGGATTCTTCCAACTCTTCCAGTGAGGGAGAAACCTGTCCGATCAATGCATTACTGGTACTCAGAATAGGGGCGCCGCGAAAATCGGCCAGAACGTTGATTCTGGTCTTGTCGTTAGGCAGGAGGTAATTCCCCGTAACCAGAAAAACACTGACTTCATCGTAGAGGATGTCATAATCCAGCAAGGAATATAAACTGCTGTTTCGGTCAATGTATCTAGCCTCGCCGCCGACAGCCCGCCGGTCATCGACATCATCGGAAAGCTGGTTTATGACATAGGTGTTAAAATCCCAATGGTCGAAAAAGCGGCCCAGGTCAAAATTGATACCATAAAAGTACTTATCCGTTTCCAGATCATCATAGGGCAGATTGACAGGAGAACCTGCCACTACATTGACGCGGATCTTATCTGTTAAAAGGTATCCAAACTGGCCGCCATCAAAACGCGTCAGTACGCCCCCCTTGCTTGAAGACTGCCTGCCCACGCGGCTGTTAAAGGTTTTTGCCGTATCTTGAAAATCGAAGTAGAGCTTGTTGGCACGGATCAGATCATCGCGTGTATCAAGAAATGACAGATCATAACTGCCGACAGCAACCGCTTCAGTTACGAATTT
>JANMTN010000240.1:0-1997 GCA_031390685.1 Desulfobulbaceae bacterium | reverse complement strand
CAGGACTTTGATGAGGTCAAACTGGGATTTTCCGAGAAGATGGCCCTGCATGAGGCTGAGCGGTGCCTGTCCTGCGGGTGTACAGCCTATGATCGCTGTAATCTCAAGGAACTTTCCATCGACTATAATCTCAATATCAACAAAACGGGCATGGGAACCACCCCGGTTTATGCCAGGGATTATTCCCATCCCGCCATTATTGTTGATAAAAATAAATGTATCTTCTGCGGGCGTTGCGAACGGGTCTGTGAGTATGATGCCATCGAGCTTGGCGCCGACTCCTTTGATGACAAGGGACGGCCCGTGGGACTGGTGTTCAGATTCAACGAGAAGTGCGTCTCCTGCGGCAAGTGTGTTGATAACTGCACCACCGGGGCCTTGAACAAAAAGGCGCAGACCATTCCCATTCATACGGAACCGGTGAAAGAGGTGCGCAGCACCTGTCCTTATTGCGGAGCGGGCTGTCAGATCATTCTTCGGGTGAAGGGTGACACTGTAATTGAGGTTACTGCCGATCCTGCTCAGGCGCCAAATTATGGGGCATTGTGTGTCAAGGGGCGTTTTGGCCATGAGTTTATCCATCATAAGGATAGGCTGACCAAACCCCTGATCCGCAAAAACGGGATGCTGGTCGAGACCAGTTGGGATGAGGCCTATGATTATACGGCCAAGAAATTCTTTGATCTGAAGGCCATGTATGGCCCGGATTCTATAGCCGGATTCAGTTGCGCCAGGGCCACTGTTGAGGAAAACTTCCTCATGCAGAAATTCATGCGCACCTCGATCGGCACCAATAATATCGATCATTGCGCCCGTCTCTGACACGCTCCCACTGTGGCCAGTCTGGCCCTTTCATTTGGTAGCGGCGCGATGACAAACTCCATCGCTAATATTAAAGAATCGGATGTGATCATGGTGATTGGCTCCAATGCCGACACCAGCCATCCCACCATTGGCCTGCGAATCCATCAGGCAAAAAAGAACGGCAGTAAATTACTGGTTATCGATCCTCGGCGCACCTGGCTGGCCGATGAGGCCGATCTCTTTTTGTGCCAGAACCCCGGCAGCGATGTCGCTCTTCTGAATGGCATGGTGCATGTTATTCTCGAAGAGGGGATCTGGGATAAGAAATTTGTAGAAGAGCGCACTGAGAATCTTGAAGAACTAGAGATTGTCACCGCCAAGTACACCCCTGACTATGTTGAGCAGATCACCGGCATCTCTGAGGAGCAACTCCGCGCCGCCGCTCGTCTCTACGCCTCACCTGGGAAAAAATGCGCTATTTATTACGGGATGGGTCTTGCCCATCACGCAACTGGAACGGATAATGTCAAGTCCATCGCCAATCTGGCCATGCTCTGCGGCAAGCTTGGGGTCGCGGGTGGCGGGGTCAATCCCCTGCGTGGTCAGAATAATGTTCAGGGTGCCTGCGATATGGGAGCCCTCTACACGACTCTGCCCGGATATAGCGGTCTGGACAACAATGATGTCTTTGAACGCTATGAAAAGTTATGGGAGGTGAAGTTGCCCCGTCGTAAGGGCAAGGCGGCCACCGAGGTCTGGGATGCCATTATGGAGGGTGATATCAAAGGGCTCTATGTCTTCGGTGAAGATCCGGTGCTCGCCGATCCTAATGCCCTGCATGCTGTACGGGCCCTGGAAAAACTCGACTTTCTCATTGTTCAGGATATTTTTCTCACCGAAACCGCCAAGATGGCCGATGTCGTCTTTCCGGCGGCCTGTTTTGCTGAAAAAGATGGCACCTTCACCTGTACCGAGCGTCGGGTGCAGCGGGTGCGCAAGGCAGTGGAACCACCCGGTGAGGCCAAGGCTGACTGGCAGATCTTCTGTGAACTTTCCCATCGCATGGGCTATGATATGCCCTACTCGAAACCAGAAGATATCTTCAAGGAAATATCCCAGCTCGTGCCCCAATATGCCGGCATCACCTATGAGCGTATTGAAAAAGTGGGCCTGCAATGGCCGGTGCCCAATCA